>JANPGT010000309.1:0-6486 GCA_031424135.1 Chitinophagaceae bacterium | reverse complement strand
CCCAGGTAAAGCCACTTCCAAAAGCAGCCAGGCAAACCAGGTCGCCTTCTTTTATTTTGCCTTCTTCCCAGGCTTCACAAAGTGCAATGGGTACGGAGGCCGCGGTGGTATTGCCGTATTTCTGGATATTGTTATGCACCTGGTCGTCTCTTAAACCCAGCTTCTGCTGCACAAACTGGCTGATGCGCAGGTTGGCCTGGTGGGGTACCAGCATATTCATGTCGGAAGGCTGCAATCCGTTTGCAGTCAGCGCTTCTACAATCACTTCCGGGAATTTTACCACGGCTTTTTTAAATACTGAAGGGCCGTCCATATTAGGGAAATTCTGGGCTTTGTCTACCATGGCATTGCTCATAAACATATCGCCTATTTCAGCGGAATTATAGTCTGCCAGCGCATCCGGCGTCCAGTGATTGGCATGGGTGCCCGGGTTAAACATGGCCAGTATTTCAGCGCTTTCGCCATCGCTGTGCAAATGGGTGCTTAATATGCCCTGCCCTGGTTTTTCGGTGGGTTGCAATACCACGGCGCCGGCCCCATCGCCAAAAATTACAGAAACATTGCGGCCACGGGTGCTGAAATCGAGCCCGAAAGAGTGTTTTTCGCTGCCCACCACCAATATATTCTTGTACATGCCGGTTTTGATAAACTGGTCGGCCACACTGAGCGCATACAGAAAGCCACTGCACTGGTTGCGCACATCCAGGGCGCCTATTTCCTTCATTTTCATAGCCCGCTGCAAAAGTACACCGCAGCCGGGGAAGTAATAATCCGGGCTAAGAGTGGCAAATACAATAAAGTCAATCTCCTGTGGGGTGATGCCTGCACGTTCAATGGCAATAGCAGCGGCCGCTACCCCCATGGTGGTGGTGGTTTCACCGGCTCTGTCGGCATACCGTCTTTCTTTGATGCCGGTTCTTTCCTGAATCCATGCATCGCTGGTATCCATATACCGGGTAAGATCAGTGTTGGTAAATACATTTTTTGGGGTATACATGCCAATACCTGCAATTTTACTGAGCGTCATAGACAAGCATTTAGTCAACAAATTAACGAAAACTTAATGAGCCTTCCCTAATGAGCTGTTTGGAAGCCGATGATGGTGATACATGAGCCACATACCCGGAGGTCTCTTTTAACGGGCTTGCGTACAATTTTTGAAACCTGCGGCTTTGGTAGACACTTGCCCATTTTAATGTACAAAAGCCAACCCTTTTGGCCAATATTTCGTTTACTATATTGAAATTTGCAGTTATAAGCTTTTGATCTTTAGTTTTTATTTATAGCTTTACCTTCCCAATATCATATTTGCCTTACATGGCAAAAAAGGTAAAATCCTTACACATCAACAAATAACAAAGCTTTCCATACACTTTGTTTAATATCCTCTAAAAGCTGGTTCAACTACTCCACATCCTTCGGAATTACCGTATTAGCTTACTGTAGCTGTAACTATTTTAAAAGAAGGAAGTTTATGTACCAGCGTTTACTCTTGTTGCTAACAATGTTTTTTGTGTGGAATGCCAGCATCGCGCAAAATGTGATGACCCCGGCTGACGGAGATTATATTTATGACTCATTGGCTGCCCCCGGCACTTTAACCAACCCCACCCCTGCGGGTGCCGGCGTTATGCAAAAATGGGTACATGATACGCTTCAGAAAGCTACCCCTGTTGTATTGAATGGTCCCCTGAAGAATTTCCGCATTATGTGGGATCAGTCCAATTATAAAAGCTATCGCTGGGGCAATCTTTCGTTTCGCCTCCGTTTTCCCAATAATTATAACCCGGCCAACAAATACCCTGCAGTGGTATTTATGCATGGCCAGGGCGAGGCCTCAACCATCATTAATCCCCGTAACAGCGTTAATATCAACAGGGAGAACCAGGATCATCTGTACTGGGGTGCGCAGTCGTTTGAACAACGCATCAATGCGGGTGAGTGGAATGGCTTTTTGCTGTTTCCGCAGCTGATGGTAGACAGCAACAACCAGGGGGGTATCTGGAACGAATCGACCATCCCTCCCATCAATAATATACTGGATACGCTTGAAAAATACAATGGACTGGATCCTGACAGGGTAGTTACCATGGGACTTTCCGCCGGTGGTTTTGGTTGTGTTAACTATGCCAGCCTCTTTCCACAGCGTGTTGCAGGTGTTATCAGCTCAAGCCCCAGGTTTATACAGGACATCAATGCCGACATAGATGGCTTTCTCCAGGTGCCTGTGTGGATAGCCACCGGCGGGCTGGATGTACTGCCCGATCCTCCCACTACAATGAACACCCGCGATATATTCAACGGCAAAGGCGGCAGTTTATATATGAGCTATTACGGCACCAAGGGCCATGATACCTGGCTGAGCCAGTGGGCACAATCGGATGCCTATAAGAAATCAATAATGGTTAATTACTGGAATTCCCATAAGGCGCAACCATTGCTCTATTATCAAAACAGCCAGTTTTGTGAAGGACAGCCCATCAGTGCGAAAATGGGTTTAACCCCGGGTTTCTTTGCTTACGAGTGGCAATACGATAATGGAAGTGGCTTTGCTACAATACCCGGCGCAGCTGCTAATATTTATACGGCTACCCAGGCGGGCAGCTACCGTGCGCGGTTTAAGAGACTGTCTGGTTCCAACTGGTCAGAATGGTCACCTACACCCATTGTTATAAGCAATAAAAAATGCACTACGGATACACTGTTGATAGAAAATTTTGAAAAAACACCCGTTGACATCTATTCCGTTTTTGGCGGAGGCGGTACTTCCTCTTCTTATAACTACCAGAATTTTGGCTGCCAGAACGGTGTGTTTACCAATGCTACCGAATCATTTACACAGGATGCTGCGGGCCGCCAGGGCGGTAAATTCTTACTGCACAATACCACTAATGCCAACGGATGCGCTTATCATGCAGGCGACCAGGTATGGCGCCCGGTGAACGCTGCAACTGTTTTACCGAATACCGACTACCAACTGATTTTTTATGTAGGCAACGAAAATACCAACCCCGCCGCCAATCCCATTGCACCATTGGCCACTCTCTCAGCTACCATCAATGACGTGCTGCTGACACCTGCCAATGTACAGGCCGTGCTGGCCGGAAATGTGAGCTGGAAAAAATACAGTTTTGTATGGAACTCAGGCAATAATACAAGTGCCCGGCCAGCCATTCTTAATAGTGTGACTTCTGCAGACGGTAACAATTTTGTAATAGATGAGATATCACTGATAAAATACAAGGCCCCTGCTATGCCCGGCGCAGCATTTAAGAACGTTACTTTATGGGCTAAGGCAAACAGCATTACAGGTGCAAATGGCAGTCCCGTAGGCGTATGGACCAATAACGACGTAAATGGCAATAACCTGCAGCAAAATTCAACCGGGCTGCTGCCAATGTATAAAAACAATGCTGCCGATAATATCAATTTTAATCCTGTGGTAGCGCTCAATACTACTACTCAGACATTTATGAAGGTGCCCGGTGGTTTTTCTGGCAATGCCGGTCATACTGCTGCGCACGTATACATGGTGGCAAGGTTTAACAATATCGGGCAAAATGTAAACATCATTGCAGAGGGCACTGCTGCCGGCGCATCAGACAGTATCCGCATTTCTTACCCGGGTATTGTAACCTGGAAAGCAGGCGATGCCGGCAATACACTGGTTACTGCAGACAACACTAATGAGCCCAATAAAATTATTCAGTGGACATTCAGCAAAGACAATGCTAACACGGGCAGCGGCAATAAGCAGGACATCCGTAAAAACGGTATTGTGGTAGCATCTAACAATGCCAGCTCGGCATTTACCGGTAACAATTCAGATTTAAGGCTGGGTACATTTGATGGTAACCTGGCAGAGATGATTTATATACTGGACTCTCAGGTAACGCCGCTAAAACAGAACCAGATAGAATCTTATCTGGCGCTGAAATATGGCACTACTCTGGGCAGCAATGCGACGCCGGTTAATTACACTGCCTCAGACGGAACGGTATTCTGGGCAGGCAGCACGGCCTACCAGAATGATGTATTCGGCATTGGTACAGACAGCGCTTCCGCGCTGGTACAAACCAGGTCTAACAGCATGAATAGCGGCAATGGAGCAGGCACCGGCCAATCACAGAAAGGCAACCTGGTGCTGGCTATCAACAGCAATTTGGCTGATAAGCGTTTCTTAATGATAGGTAATGATGCCGCTGCTTTAACACAAACCGTAATTGCGCCGGGCCAGGCTGCTGCCATAGCCGTAGGCAGCACCAGAATTAACCGCGAATGGAAGGTGACCAATACGGGAGGTGTAGCTGCGGTAGATCTTAGTTTTGATACCACCGGCCTTGGCAACCAGGCGGGCGGTGCTATAGCAAATAATTACGCGTTGATGATAGACAATGATGGCGATGGCGATTTTAATACCGGCGTGCTTTCATTCTTTACCGCTACCAGCGGAACCGGCAAAAAAATAAACTTCTCCGGAACTTCATTGAATAACAATGTTGTTTTCACCATAGTTACTTTGAAGTCCTCTTCTTTGTTACCGGCTATTTGGTTGGGCTTTACCGCTACTGCCTCCAACAGCAATGCGCTGCTGGCATGGAAAACCAGTGATGAAATGAATGTAGACCGCTACAGCGTAGAACACTCTTTCAACGGGGTAAGTTTTAACGCAGTGGGCGCGGTAACAGCCAATAACAATACCGGCGTAAATGAGTATACTTTCACCCATGCCGATCTGTCTGCAGGTGTACATTATTACCGCATCCGCAGAATTGATAAAGATGGCAGAAGCGAATACACAGAAATTAAATCTGTAAAAATTGCTGCTGCCGTTGCAGAGGTACTGGTTAGGCCTAATCCGGTTACCGGAAGCACGCTGGTACTGGCAGTAAGCATACAGCAAAGCAGCAAAACAACTGTGCACATAATGGGTGTTGATGGAAAGGTAATACTGGAGCAAAACATTACACTTGCAGCAGGTAAAAACCTGGTAAACCTGAACATTGCGACAGTACCCGCAGGCATCTACCTGGTACAGGTGAAAATGAGCGATGCCGTAGTAACGAAAAAATTCATCAGGCAATAATAAAACAAGCGGTACTAATAATTAATAAAACAGCCCCGGCATGCCGGGGCTGTTCTGTATCCGGGATCTTTCTGGGCGATGTTTCTGCAACTCCGCATCAGGGGAACAGCAGCACCTGTGGGACTCGCCGCCATCAGCATTCTAATCGTGATTTAGTGACACTAGCCGCCGAGTCCCGCATTGTGATACTACATATAAATCTATAATCCCGTTGCGGAGACATCGGCGGGGAAAACAAATTCCCAGGCGATGTCTGTGCAAACTGCGTATCAGGTGAATGAGAACACCCTGCACGACTCGCCGTCATCAGCATCTAAATTATGAATGGAGTCATTTCACGGCCTCCATTTTCAACACCTCTTTCATAAAAAGAGCAATTGCATTTTGCACACCTGCTACATCGTGCGATTTTATATAGGAGCCCAGTACATGGTCCCCGGTTTTGGGCATAGCCTGTTTTCTTTTTAAGGCGGCAGGCACACCCAGCTCATCATACATTTTCAGCATGGCATCTACTTTTACCACACTGTCCTGGTGCACTGCATCTTTATAGTAATACAGCAGCAGGGTGGGCTGCTTTACTTTTGCAAAAGTTTCGGGCACCATACTGGTTTCTATCATTTCCTGTAATGCGGCAGTGCCATTAAACGGGTAACGGTAATACCAGTATTGCTTGTAAATAGGCCGGGTATCGTCTGAAACTTTATGGTCGTTGCCGGTAACCAGTTTTGCCAGCTGGGTACCCCAGTGGTTGTTCAATAGCCAGGCTTTGTCGTTGTTGATGGCAATATTGGGCGACAGCAACACCAGCGCTGCTATATCATTGGGATAGGCGGCCGCCAGCTGAAGGGCATTGGTGCCCCCGGTAGAAGTGCCTATCAGTATCACTTTTTCGCCCAGTTGTTTGCCTATTGCCAGGGCCTGTTTAGCAGATTCCCAGTTGTCATCGGCGGTTAGATTTGCCATGGGTTCCGTGGTGTCTATACCGTGTGCAGCCAGCCGGCTGAGGTAGAGATTGCACCCAAATGCTGCCGCAATATTTCTGTGTACTGGATCCCCTTCTGCCTGTGACGCAGAAAATCCGTGCAGGTAGACCAACGCATAAGGTGTTTTGTTTTTAATACTGTCGTTAACCCATACCACCCTTGCCTGGTTATCGGGTTTCAGTTTATGCAGCGCTTCATTGGATTGTATATATTGCTCCAGCGCCGCCGGGGCCGCCGGAACCACAGGCATCTCTTTGCTGTATGAGGGTGTGACAGGACTTGGGCCAGCTATATATCCTATCAATGCCAATACCGGTATGACCAGCAACCATTTTTTTATCATAGAAAAGAATTATGCCCCAAGGTAAAAATATATTCTGTGTTAATTAAATGATCTTACTGTTATTGTGGCGG
>JANPGT010000308.1:0-7888 GCA_031424135.1 Chitinophagaceae bacterium | reverse complement strand
GCCGCAGTAAAATTAATGGGGTTGATTTCCGGTAATAGTGAGCAATGTCATTTCAGCAACTGATTTGCACTGACAATGCCTGTTATTGGGGACAATATTTTGCCAGGCCGGGCTGGTACTGGGGCAATGCTGCTTTGGTGCCGCGTGTTGTTGCACTGCAGTGAGGTTATAAACTGATGCGCAAACTAACGCCGGGCTGTATTCTTGCAACAAAACTGTTTTGCGAAGGCAGCAATATTTTTTGGTTGTTAAAACTAAACCTGGCAGCTTTCTTTTTCAGGTGACCGCCCACCACAAACAAGGGGATACTGCCTAACATGGCGACAACACCCACTGTAGTTAGTGCTAAGCCTCCAAATATACCATTGAAACCTGAGTTGAAGTCGTTGGCATCCTGGTTGTTGTTGATAACAAGGATGCCGGCGGTGGTGGCTATGGCGCCGGTAGTCACCAGGATCCATCCGCCTGTATTTAACTTCTGGCTTTTTTCAAGGTAATAGTCTTTGTCGTGCACAGGTCTTATCCGTTCCTGCCCATAAGACTGTAAAAGAGAAAGTACAACGGTTAGTGAAAGAATAATTGTTTTCATACAAATAATTTTACTGAATACAATACAATTCCGTTCCGGTCCGGGGTTGAACCGCCGGTATGAAAGTACCCATTTTGAACGGATTACCATTTTTTTGGCCGCAAAATATTCCGCTATTTATTAGGGTGATTGCCTGCCTGCGGGGCAACTGATTATTACACCCTCAGAAAGACTTTTTTCCGGTACATGAAATAGAGAAAGCACCATTTTACCATTACATAGCAGACGGCCATGGCGACAGCGTTATAGGGGTTGCCCAGCAGTTGGCCCAGCCATTTGAAAAAAGCATCGGTGGTAAAATTCCAGTTGATAAAGCGGCCCGACATATAAATCAGTATAGAGTTCATGCCAATTACCTTAAAAAAGAAGGCCCATTTTTTATAGCCCCGCACGTCTATGATATAATAAAAGATAGCCAGCAGGATAAGGCTGTACCCGGCAGTATTCAATACAAATGAACTGGTCCATAAATTTTTATTGATGGGAAACACCAGGTCCCACAGGTGTGCCAGCAATAGAAAAACAATGCCTGCCAACAGCAAATACAGCGCTTTTTTCCCCGGTGCCTGGCTACCCCGTTTCAAGAAATTACCGGTGAGTATGCCCAGCAGGCCGGTAGCGATAGCGGGTATGGTAGACACTGCACCTTCTGGATCGTGAATGCCCAGGTACAATTTGCCCGGCACAATGTGACGGTCTATCCAGGACGCAAAATTGCCCTGCATGGTAAAGTCGCCGGGTGGAAATCCAGGCGCGGCCGTAAAACTTAAAAGGGCCCAGTAGCCCAGCAGCAGACCGGCCACCCAAAACAATTGCGCCCTGGTATTTGCATAGAGGTAAATGATATTTGCAAAAATATAGGCCAGCCCGATGCGGCCCAGTACGCTGGCAAAGCGAATCTCCGCAAACGGTTTTATCTGTAAGCCGTTATTTGCTATAATGCCGAGCAATACCAGCAATAGCCCTCTTTTTATAACTCTTAGTAGCACCTGCTTTTTTGTTTTTCCTTTCTCCAGTTCGCGCCCAACAGAATAAGGGGTGGCTACACCGGCAATGAAAAGAAACAGCGGAAATATAAGGTCGTAAAAATGAAAGCCATTCCAGTCGGGATGCGTAAGCTCTTCTGCAATACTGCCCCAGAATGAAGACCCGGTAGCTTTAAACAGGGCATGAAATATTTCTTCGGCGCCCATAATCCAGAACATGTCAAAGCCCCGCAGTGCATCCAGTGAATATAGCCGTTCTGTTGTGTTGGGTGTTAATGAAGCCATTGGTAATTGGGTTTTACTGCACTGTACGCTGGAGGGCATACAGACCTGCTGGTTAAGGGTAAAAGTAAGGGATAAGTGAAGTTTAAATATAGTATTTGAATGGCATAATAAAGCAGGAAAATGGTAAATAGCCAGTTATTGCTGTCCGGGCTGGCAAAAACTACAGAAAAACTTATTTTACAGTATGAAAAAGTATAGCCGACTGTTTATTTTTTTATTGTTTGCTGCGCAGGTGGCAGCGCAGCCAGCGGCTGCGCCTGAAAGTTTATTGCCACTGCTTGCCCATGCCAAAGAGGATACCAATAAAGTAAAACTGCTGCTGGATATTGAAAAAAGCTATTTTACTACCGACCTGGACAGTGCGCTTTATTACAACCAGGCCTGTGAAAAAATGCTGGAGAAAATCAACGATCCGCAGCTGAAGCACCGTTGTTACCATGAGTTTGTAAAAATCTACCACGCCAAATTCGACTATAAAAGTGCACTGAATTACTGCCTCAAATCGCTGGACGTGGCAAGGCTGTCCAATAACCGTTTCCAGGAAGCTACTTCCTGCCGCGCCATCTTCAATATTTATCATAACCTGCGGATGAATGATTCTGCGGTAAAGTATGGCGTGTACGCGTTAAAACTTACAGAAGAGATTGGAGATACCTCCAATATCGCCACCAATTTCGGCAACCTGTGCTGGCTATACCTGGATTTGAGCCAGTATGAAAAAGCGGTTTTCTACGGGTTGAAAGGTATTGAAGCCGGCGAGCGCTACAAGGATTCCATTGGGTTATTGATATCCATGAATAATGTGGCGCTTACTTACCAGTCGCAGAACAAGTATGCGGAATCTGTTGCCATACTGCGCAGGCAGTTGGCCATTGCGGCCCTGGTGAACAGGCCCCGATCTGTGAGAAACGCATTGACCAACCTGGCCAGTGCCTGCTATTCTACAGGAGACGCCAAAGGACTTAATGAAGTGGTAGTGCAGTTAAATGCATTTAACAGTGGTAATACTTCACTTGACAGCAAGAGCCGTTGCTACCAGTTGCTTGACAATGGGTACAACTATATCTACCAGAAAAAATTTAAGCAGGCTGAGGAACAGCTTCTGCAGGGAATGAAACTGGCGGAACAGGATTCAGTAGTGGATGCACAACTGGCTATTTATGTTACGCTCTCTCAACTGAAATTTGCCCAGCACGATTTTGCTGCCGGCAGTTTCTATGAATCGAAATGGGACGATCTCTACGGGGCCAATCATGAAAAAGAATTGTCTGAATATGGTGCCGAAATGGAAACCAAATATGAAACGGAAAAAAAAGAGCAGCAGCTGAAATTGAAAGATGCGCAGTTGAAAACAACCTCTGTGCTGAACTATGTACTGATTGGCACCGCTTTTTTTCTGCTGGTTATTTCTTTGCTTTCTTACCGTACCTACCGGCAGAAACAGAAACTGCAGCAGCAGCGCATCAATGAACTGGAAATACAGCAGCAGCTGACCGCCACCGAAGCCATCCTGAAAGGAGAAGCGCAGGAGCGGGCAAGACTGGCCAGGGATCTGCACGATGGATTGGGAGGAATGCTCTCGGGTATAAAATTCGCTTTCAGTAAGATCAGGGGTAACCTGGTAATGACCGCGGAAAACAACGAGGCATTTGAACGCAGCCTTGATATGCTGGACGGATCAATAAAAGAAATGCGCCGGGTAGCACATAATATGATGCCGGAGGCGCTGATACAATATGGGCTGGACACGGCCCTGCGTGATTACACTGCGGAAATCAACAAAGCCGGCATGCTGCAGGTAGTGTACCAGTCAATGAATATGGAAAATAAAGAGATTGACAGCACCGTTTCCGTTACTATTTACCGCATCGTTCAGGAGTTGCTGAACAATATTGTAAAGCACGCTGGTGCCGGAAAAGCCCTGCTGCAACTGGTGCTGCAGGACAAGCTATTACTGGTGACCGTAGAAGACGATGGAAAAGGACTTGACAGGCAGCAGATAGAAAATGCTTCCGGTATCGGCTGGAAAAATATCCGTTCAAGGGTAGAGTTTTTAAAAGGTAGCATAGATATTCAGTCAGCGGCTGGTAAGGGGCTGTCCGTAAATATGGAATTTAATGTAAGCTGACAACAACCTGCTGCATTAACTGCGCCCTGACCAGTCTCATACCAGTTACCGTCTTACTGTAACAAAAGTCACCTATTATTGAAAACCGGTTTGCTACCTTGCTTCAAATAACTGAATATGAAAAAAAATATGGGTAATGCAGACCGCATCGTTCGTTTTTTAGTTGCCGCACTGGTAGCAGTTTTATATTTCACCAATACCATTACCGGCACGCTGGGTATTGTTTTGCTGGTAGTGGCAGGGGTTTTTGTACTTACCAGCCTGGTTAGTTTTTGTCCCCTGTATACCTTGATAGGCATGAATACCTGCCCGGCCAAAAAAAGCTAGGCCTGTATATTGCCTGCCAGCGGCGTGCCGCTGACAGGCAAAACTGTTTTGATAGCGATTGCAGCGGTTGGTACCGGTTTACTGCGTGGCGAAGTATAAAAAGAAGCGCAGCATTTTTACAGGCTGCCTTCTTTGATTTCGTCGTTGGCCGCGGCAATAACGGTATCGCCGGCCTGCACAGATCCATAGATTTCTGTGCTGGTGCTGGTTTCATTGCCGGTACTTACATCTACCTTTATTATTTTACCGTCTTTTACCAGCAACACATATTTTCTTTCTGTGGAGGTTACTACTGCTGTTTTTGGAACAAACAACGCGCTGCTGTTCCCCTTGGAGTAGACAACTACGTCGGCAAACATGCCGGGACTTAGCAGGCCGTCATTATTCATTACATCTATTTCCATTCTTTCGCTGCGGAATTTGGGATTGATATTGCTGGATTGCCGTTTGATAAAGCCTGTCATCTTTTTTCCGGGGAGGGCACTTACGTAAAATGAGATGGTATCCCTGTCTTTTAAATTACCGGCAATATTTTCCGGGATGTCTACCTGCAGGCGAAGTTGAGCGGTTTGTTTCAGCTCCAGCATCGGTTTGTCTTTTTCCGCAGCACTTACCAGCGCACCGGGATGCACATTGCGTTCTGTAATTATCCCCGCAAAAGGCGCCCTTACTTCAAGGTATCCAAGCATGGTCTGCTGCATCTGCCAATTGGCCTTTTCCGCATTGCTAACGGAACTGTCGGCCTCCATCTTTGCTTTAATGGTAGACAGGTCCAGTGGAGAGATAGCGCCTGAGGTAGCAGAGGCTTCCAGTAAGCGTTGGTAATGTTCTTTATCAATGGAATAATCTGCTTTGCTCCTGGCATATTTTTCCCTGGCCTGCAATGCTGCCTGCGCCAGTTCAGGTGCTTCAAGTATCATTAGTAAACTGCCGGCAGCCACTTTGGAGCCTATATCTACCTGTACCGTTTTTACATAACCATTCACTTTTGGGAAAATACTTACTTCCTGGTAAGCGGCCAGTTGTGCCGGCAATTTAATGGTGGTAGCTACACCGCCTTTTTCTACTGTTGCCAATGCATATTTTGCAGCGGCCGGTTTTTTTTCTTCGGGCTGTTTACTTTCTGCGTCATTGCATGAAAAGGCAATAAACAGGAAAGCGAAGATGGTTAAAGGCATATAATATTTCATGCGATCTGTTTTATACATTAATAATTAGGGAAGTTGTCCTCCTGGTGGTCATCCCTGGTTAAGAGGGTAAAAGCGATACGGATTTAAAAGATGCTTTTTGCTGCACCCATCCATATACCAGCGGCACTACAAAAAGTGCTGCGAACGTTGACGCGGCCAACCCACCAATTACTGCCCGGCCAAGCGGTGCAGATTGATCACCGGCTTCGCCCATACCACTGGCCATAGGTATCATACCGGCAATCATAGCAAGGCTGGTCATTAATATAGGCCTTAGCCGGATGCTGGCTGCTACGGTAGCAGCTTTAAATGGATCCTGGTATTCCAGCCGCAACGCTTCTGCATTGGTAACAATCAAAATGGCATTGGCTACCGATACCCCCACGGCCATAATAATGCCCATATAAGACTGCAGGTTAAGTGTAGCCCCTGTAGCCAGTAATAATAACATGGCGCCCAGTAACACAGCAGGTACCGTAGACAGTACAGAGAGCGCCACACCAAATGACTGGTAATTGGCGGCCAGCAGCAGAAAAATAACTATAATGGCCACCATTAAGCCCGTTTGCAGTGAATCAAGTGTTTCAGAGAGCAAAGAAGACATTCCTTTCACTTCTGCCACCAGGCCTTTGGGCGGTACACCCATATTGCGGATGGTTTTCTCCACTGCAGCTGTGGCGGTACCCAAATCTTTTTTATAGACATTGGCACTTACTGTAAGAAATCGCCGGGGGCCGGATCTGTCATACTCTCCCGGCAGGGTATCAATTGTCATACGGGCGATATCAGATAAAACGGGCCTTGGTTTTCCTTTGACCAGAGAAATAGACTGCAGTTGTTCAATAGAATTCATCAGGTACTCCGGCACCTGTACCTGTACCTGGTAGGTATAGGCAACTTTCTGATCAAGCCATTGTACTTTTTCTGTAAACCTGCTGGACGAAGTGGCATCTGTAATGCTTCTTGCCACTTCATTCAGGTTCAACCCCATTTGAGCAAGTCTGAAGCGATCTATATTTATTTTAATGGTAGGGAAATGCAGGGGCTGCGCTATCTGTATATCGCGGAGATAATTTATTTGCTGAAGATTTCTGGTGAGGGTATTTGCATACGCCTTCAACTCTTCAAAATTCTTCCCTGCCACACGTACTTCAATGGGCGTAGCCGCGCCCTGTGCCATAATTT
Source organism: Chitinophagaceae bacterium (assembly GCA_031424135.1). Taxonomy (GTDB): domain Bacteria; phylum Bacteroidota; class Bacteroidia; order Chitinophagales; family Chitinophagaceae; genus JACMLD01. Next base: position 1,198 of record JANPGT010000308.1, on the reverse strand, counting down.
TTTCTGTTAACTCTATCGGCTCAAAAGAAATACGTACGCCGGGGCAGGCATCAGCTATTTTTTTACGCAGGAGGTCTTTTAGCTCATCCAGGTTGGCCTTGTAGTGCTCATCCAGGTTCACCTGCATTACCGCCTCGTGCGTACCACTGTTGAAAATATACAGGTTGCTGGAGCCGTAACTACTGGGTATCAGCCCTACGTAGGCAGAACTGATGGCCACATTTCCCTGTACGGTATTATTGATAATATTCAGGACCGTTTTCACCGTTCGTTCTGTCTTTTCCAACCGGGTACCATCGGGTTCTTTTATTCTCAGCTGTAGCTGCCCGTTATTGTTTTTAGGCAGCAGGTCTTTACCTATCAGCACAAAGCAGGTGCCTGCTGCTGCCAGGGCAAACAGCAGGTAAACCAATACGATAGGTTTCCTGAAAGGCATCCATTGTTCAAGCCGGTTACCCAGTTGCAGCTTAATGCGCTGGAAGAAATCATTTTCGTCAGCATGCTTTTTATCCTGCTCGTTATGCATGGCTATTTCATCTAGTTCTTCGTCATTGAGCGCCAGGCCGGCATGGGCGTGGGGTGCATTGTGCTTGAAACGGAACATATCTTCCTTCAGCAGCCAGTTGGATATCACCGGTACCAGGGTTTGTGCTGCAATAAAAGAAATGATCATGGCAAAGCCAATGGACAATGACAGCGGCAGAAACATGGCTTTGGGTACACCTGACATTACAAATGAAGGGGCAAACACCGCCAGTATACAAAGCAGAATAAGTAAAAGCGGGAAAGAGATTTCTTCACAGGCATCAAGAATGGCCTGTTTTTTTGTTTTGCCCATTTCAAGATGCTGGTGAATATTTTCTATAGTCACCGTGGCTTGATCCACCAGCACCCCAATTGCCAGGGCCAGTCCACTTAGTGTCATAATATTGATGGTTTGGCCGGCCAGGTGCAGGCATAACACGGTGCTTATTATAGCAACAGGAATCGTAATTACCACCACCAGGCTGCTGCGCCAGTCTTTTAAAAACAACAATACCATTAAGCCGGTAAGAATGGCCCCCAGCACGCCTTCCGTCATCAGGCTTTTAACCGCATTGATAACAAATACGAATTTGATCAATCCGTATTTGTTATCAATGCGGTTAAAAGCCTGATGACAAATACGGATTGATCAAATTCGTATTTGTTATCAATG
>JANPGT010000307.1:0-16777 GCA_031424135.1 Chitinophagaceae bacterium | reverse complement strand
ATTCCTGAGCCACATCAAACCCTGCGCGAAAATGCTTCTGAGAAGTCGTGGACCATTTATGACCTGTCTGGCACCTCCTGTTTTAGCGAAGATACCGGCCTGGAAGTAGATGCGCTGAATGGAGAGCCGGGTGTTAAAAGTGCCCGGTACGCCAGCGAAGACAGGATTTTTAAAAATAATATTGAGAAATTATTGTCGAAGCTGGGAGAAAATCCAGACAGGAAGGCAAGATTCAGAACGGTGATATCGCTGATTATAGATGGGAAAGAGTATTTCTTCGAGGGCATTTGCGGGGGAAGTATAGGAAAACTACCTTCGGGACTGGAAGGGTTTGGATATGATCCGCTTTTTATTCCGGATGGGGCGCAAAAAACATTTGCGGAAATGACGTTGAAAGAAAAGGAGTTATACAGCCATCGTAAAAAAGCGGCCGATAAACTGGTGGCATTTTTGCAACAACCCGCAGGCTACCAATAAATTAAATGAAAGAATAAAAAGCAGGAAAATTGAGTGAACTAAGCAACCATAACCTTACTGAGAGCGACTTAATAAGTGGATGCCTTGCCGGCGACAGGCGGGTGCAGGAACTATTGTATCAACGGTTCGCTCCTAAAATGTATGCCGTTTGCCTTCGTTATGCCAATAATAGTGACGACGCGCAGGACTTATTACAGGAGGGCTTTATCAAAGTCTACAGAAACCTGGAAAAATTCAGGAAAGAGGGTTCTTTCGAAGGCTGGGTAAGACGCGTTTTTGTAAATACGGCTATTGAACACTACCGCAGGAAAGTAAACCTTAATACTATTAGCGAAAAAGAAGAGCGGACCATAGAAGACGGCGCCTGGAATGTACTGGACCACCTGGCAGAAAGAGATATTATTCAGCTGGTACAGGAATTATCGCCCGGTTACCGCTCTGTATTTAACATGTATGTAATTGAAGGCTATTCACATAAAGAGATTGGAGAAATTTTAGATATCAGTGAAGGAACCAGTAAATCACAATTAGCGCGAGCTAAAGCTATTTTGCAGAAAAAAGTGCAGGAATTCCTGGACACCAAACGTAAATCCTTAACCCGCCCATAATGTCTGAACAAGTAAGACATAAAATGATCGACTTTGCAGTAGCGCCTCCGCCCGCTGCATGGGAATCTATAGCCGAAAGGCTGGACGATGACAGGAAATACACCGTCCTTGCTTCAAAAATGGAAAGCTTTGATACACTGCCCCCTGCAAGAGTATGGGAGGCCATCAACACCCGGCTGGGCGATGATGGTCAATATGCAATAGTGGCTGCTAAAATGACCCATTTTGAAGCTGCTCCGCCCGCACAACTCTGGGATAAAATTGCCACTTCTCTACCGGAACCCGATACCGCTGTTGCCGCTGAAGCAGCCCCTGTTATTCAACTGCGTAAAATACTGTACAGGGCACTGGCAGCAGCTGTTATCATCAGCGCAATTGCCGGTGGCTGGATGATGCTTTCCAATAAAAGCAGTGTAAGCACAGAAATAGTCAAAAATAACCAGCCTGTTACACCTGATCCTTCTTTGAATCAGCAGGAAAAAAAGATTAATCCCCCTACCCCTGCTCCCGGTTCTGAAGAGATTGCAATAGTCGCCCCGCCAACCGAAACAATATCGGCCCAGCAGGTAAATGACCGTCACCGTACCGCTTACAATACTGTGTCTGAAGATGACCGGGTGTTGAAATATGCAATGGTAGCGCGACTGCCCGCTTTTCAAGAAGGTCCTATAATTATTTCATCAGCACCTATTGCTGACGCCAACGGCGTTGTTATCCGCGATATTGATGTGCTGACCACCAACAGCAATTATATTATGGTAACCGGGCCAAATGGCCAGCAAGCACGTATCTCTGCTAAATTTGCAAGTGTAATCCGTTATCTCAACGGCAGTGCAGACGACACAGAAGAATACCTGGATAAAGTGATCAAAGAAAGCGATACCTGGAAAAAGAGATTCCAGGAATGGCGCAGTAAGATCAGCCAGTCGTCATTTATACCTTCTTCTGCCAATTTTCTTGATATCATTGAGTTTAAAAACCTGATACAGGAACAACCCTAATCTGCTTTTATGGGTAATCAGAAACAAATTATCTTTAGCCTTTACTACATTTTATGGCAAGGATAAAGATTGAATTACCGGCATCGTTCCATTTTACCACCACTATTCCAGTACGCATTACGGACATCAATTACGGGGGCCATGTGGGCAATGATACCGTGCTCTCCATTATTCATGAGGCAAGGCTGCAGTTTCTGAAACACTACGGATATACAGAAATGGACCTCGGTGGCAACGGAATGATAATGAGTGATGTGGGAATTGAATTTAAAAACGAACTGTTTTATGGAGACACACTGAAGGCGTCGGTGGCCATTTCAGAGATTTCAAAAGTGTCTTTTGCGCTGTACTATAAGCTGGAGAAAGCAAAAGATGATGAATGGTTACTGGTGGCTGCTGCAAGAACAGGGATGGTTTGCTACAATTATGCAACAAAAAAAATAGCGCCGTTTCCGGAAACTGTCAAAGAGAAATTTACCCTTTAGCACCGCTGTTCCAAATCTTCCAGCTTTCTTCTGCCTGAATGACCAGCATATCCTGCCCATTCTTAGTAACGGCACCCTGCGCTTGTCCCTTTTGCAGAAAAAGTGTGTTGGCAGGATTGTATACCAAATCAAAAAGATAATGCTGACTGCCCAGCGCCTGGTAAGGAAGCGGGGGCAACGCTTCGATATTGGGATACATGCCCAACGGAGTGGTATTGATGACCAGCGTATGTGTTGCCAGCAAATCTGGTGTCACTGCTTCATAAGAAAGATTTTCAGTGCCCCCTTTCCTGGAAACATAGCGGTAATGAATACCCATTTTTTTTAAGACGAATTCAACTGCCTTGGCGGCGCCGCCGGTGCCCAGTATCAACGCGTTCTGGTGATGGGCCGCCAGCCGTTCCTTCAATGAAACCTCAAAGCCGGTTACATCTGTATTATGGCCGTACAACTGCCCGTTTTTTACCTGGATGCAATTGCAGGCTTTTATTTCAGTAACTACCGCCGTAGCGCCTGATAAAAAAGGAATCACCTGTTCTTTATAGGGAATGGTAATATTGAAACCCTCCAGCAGCGGATTACTTTCCAGCATTGCAGGTAAAGCATCAATGGATGAGATGGGGAAATTTTCATAACTGCAGCCAGGCCACCCTTCCTTCTCAAATTTTTGGGTGAAATATTTTTTTGAAAATGAATGCGACAAGGGGTAGCCTATCAGCCCAAACTGCCTCATTTGAACAGGGCTTTGTCAAGGAAAAGATCAAAAGTATCTCCCCTTAGACCAATCCGCATGGTTTCTAAAGGGATGACTTCAGAGGGGGCTATATTGCCGAGGTTTACATTGGCCCCAATTAATTCAATAAAATACAATTGCTGCCCTTTCTGCGGCGCTTCCCATAGTATTTTCTCTGCCGGTATCTGGGTAAGAATTTCCTGTACCAGGCCCTCTCTTACTTCGCCACTGCCACGGTATATACCCACATTACCCGACTCGCGTGCTTCAGCAATTACATAGGTAGCGCCTGCTTCCAGTTCGGCACGCATTAATTCAATCCATTTATAAGGGGGAATGATGTGTTCGGCATCTTTGCTGCCTACTTCGCTTAGAACAATTCCATATTTGGTAAGCTTTTCTATGTACCCGCATTTCTCGGCATGTGGAATAGTAACTGAACCGTCGCTCACTTCCATGTATGATATACCAAATTCTTTGCAGACATTGATATAATCCTGAAACTGGTTTCTTATCAAAAAAGCTTCAAACAGGGTACCGCCAAAATACACCGGCAAATCGTAAGACCGGTAGATTTCCAATTTCGCCTTCAGATTGGGCGTTACAAAAGAAGTTCCAAAACCCAGCTTAATGATGTCTACATGCGGGTGGGCCACACTCAAGAAATTCTTTGCTTCTTCTACGCTCAGTCCCTTGTCCATAACCATAGTAAGTCCATTTGCACGTGGCTTACCTGTTCTTTCCGGAATCTGCGAAAGATTAAAATTCATTATATAATAATTGACATTGAAAATAGCGCGCCTTGCGCAACGCGGCGCAAAAATAAGAAAGTAAGGCAACATACCCTTACCCGGCAAAGTTAAATGGGAATGAAAATCAATTCTTTTTATTGCGCCTGAATCCTGCCAGCAGATCAACCACCTGCTGGTTCTGCAGAATAGAGGGATTCAGCGCTACAAATTTCTTCACCAGTTTGGGTGATTGCTGCATGGCTCTTTCCAATTGCAACAGCCCTTCTTTTGATTTACCCGATGCAAAACAAACTGCACTGTAATAATACAGGAAAACGGGTTTATTGTCGGTATGCTTTAAAGCTGCCTTCACCTGTTCTGTAGCTTCTTCAAAAAAACTGCCGATGTACAAACAGCATATCAGTGCTTCCCAGCCAGCCACATTTTTGGGGCGGGCCCTTACCACCACGGAGAAGCACTGAATGGCTTCCTTAATATCTCCCAGGTTCATTTTACACTCGCCCATGGCCAGGTGATAGTCGGGATAACCGCGGTGAATCTGCATGGCGGTGTCCAGCTGTTTTACCGCCTGGGTCCACTGCTGTTCATTCATGTAAGTACGTGCAATTTTATAATACAGCTTGCTGTTTTCCTGGTTCAGGTGCGTGGCTTTGCGGTAGTAAAACCTTGCCTGCGCGTAATTTTTAATCCTGTCGTAACAGTATCCGATGGCTTCATAAATCACTTCTTCGGGTCTTGACAGTTCCAGTACTTTTTCCAGCACTTCAATGGCATCTTTGTACTTGCGCAACCGGATATAGGCATCCCCCATATTCCTGTACGCGTAATCAAATTTTTCGTCTATTACCAATGCATATTTGTAAGCATCAATGGCTTTCTCGTAGAGTTTTATGCCCTGGTAAGCGGCTGCCAGGTTAAACCATGCCAGTTCACTGTATGGATAATCGTCTATTATCTTTTTGTGCAATTTGATGCTTTCTTCGTTCCTGCCGGTAAAATCCGTCCAGAAACAAATCTTGTAGAGGGCTTCCTCATTAACAGGCTCCTGCTCCAGTATCAATTTGAGGCAATCAAATATTTTATCGAATTCCTCGTAATCGTCGTATACATCTGCCAGTTCAAACAACAAATCAATCCGCTCTTCCCCTTCAAACTGCTCCAGGGCGTTTTCCAGCAGTAATACGGCTTTATCCTGCTGGTCCAGCGCCAGGTAGGCATCCGTTTTTAAAATGTACAGGTTTATATCGCTGCTGTCCAGGATTTCGGCTTTGTCAAGAATGGCCAATGCATCGGCATAGCGCCGGGTGGCAATCAACAGATCCGCTTTTTTCAGGTGCAGTGACGAGGAATAGGGGTATTGCGTAGTCGCCATTTCCACCGCTTCCAGTGCCTGTGGCATGTCTTCAGCCTCATCGTAATAGTCAATTATTTTTTCGAAGGATTCCTCATCAAGAAAACGGTGACTCCTGCCAGATTTGAGGTTCTGGTACTGTCTCAAAAGTTCCCTTAGCTCTTCCTTATCGTGTCGGGATGGATTTTCGCTCATTGTTACGGGTTATTGAAAGTTAAGCCTTTATATACTTTCTGCCAAAATTTTTAACCTTTTTTTAATATGGTTAAGGATAATATAAAATAAATGATGGAAGGCTGGTTAATTAGCATTATTTTTTATTACTTTTGCAGTAATGTCAGGAATCTCCAAAATACACATATTGGCTGCAAAAAAAATGTTCACCAGTATTCTGCTGGTTAGCATGGGCATTTTTGCAATTGCCAGTATGGGTGGTGGTGGCAACAAATCGAAAGACAGGACTGTAAAACCTGAGTTTACGCCTATCAGGACAACCAATGGTTTTACGTTAAAAGCAGGCCCTGTATATCGTGGCAGTGTTAGTTTTGGCCAGCAAAAATCGACCAACCTGGTAGCTTTCAATTCTATTGCCACCTATCAGAAAGGAAATACTATTTATATTCTTCCCTGCAAATACAAGTTGCAAACTTCACCTGCCCAGCATGCGGCCTCCAGCCTGCAACTGCTGAATTTAAAGCTTAAGCTGCATAAGTAAGCTGTCTTTTAGCCGCCTATTCCAAGTTTCCGGCTCTCCTCGTAAGTTAGTTCACGATAACCACTTTTAGGTGTATCAAATTTTGATGCCGGCACCGGATTCATATTAATCTTTGAAACGGTGTATTTTATTTTCAGCTTTCCCTGTGTAAGCTCATACTCCAGCGGTAACCCGTCCAGGTTTTTGAACTGCACATTATAGTCTGCATTTTCAGGCACAATATCTCTTGTATAATACACTATAAACGTTGAGCCATCTTTCATGGTAGCTACGGCCTTTATGCACTTATACCCGGCGATAGTTTTTGTTTCACTGGTATTGGTAAAGGTAATGCCTTCGTATTTTTTGTTTTTGTCGTTCCAGTTGTCTGCTGTTAGACGTATCAGCAATTTCTGACCGCTAATTTCCTGCAGCACCACAGCCCCGCCCGTTTTTGTATCATGGATGGAAGTAAACGAAGCAAGGGCGCTGGTCATCTCAGAGCGGCTCATCGTTCCCTTGATATATACCGTAGTAGTAGCACCATCAAAAGCATCCGCCAGTTTGGGCTGGTTATCGCCTGTGCTGATAGTGGCATCATACACCAGGGTAAGCTCAGACACCTTTTTTTGGGCGCTGGATGCCGTACAGAGCAACAAAAAGGCGATTGCTGTTAACAGTGTATATTTTGTCATATTTGCCATGCTGCTATCTTCTGTTTAAAGACGGGATAACCCGTTAATACGTTGTCTAAAATAAGAAAGACCTGCCAGATTTAAGCACTCCGGCAGGTCTTCATTTATTGTGGATGATCACTAGTTGTTTACTACTATTTTCCTTTTGGCTTAGTTTTCACATCCTGCACCTTTTTTTGTGTTTCCTGCATCTGTTCCAGCCTTTCCTGCCATTTTGATTTGGTTTTTGGTTTCTTCTTGTTCTCCTCCAGTTTCAGCAGAATTTTGTTGTGGTCTATAATGTAATTCTGAATCACCCACTGCAACGCAAGGGTAATAAGGTTGGAAACTGTATAATACCAGGTGAGGGCCGCCGGCAGGCTGTTAAAAATAAACAGCAGCACAAACGGGAATATATAAGGCATGTACTTGAGCGCCGGGTTGTTTTGATCAGGCGTCATATTCATGTTATAAATGGAAATAAGAAAGCTGGTAGCAACTGCTGTTATCGTAAACAGGCTGATATGATCCCCAAAAGCAGGAATGCTGAATGGCAACCTTGCAATTACGTCAAACGTTGACAAATCTTTTGCCCAGAGAAAATTTTCTCCTCTAAGGGCAATGCTTGAATTAAACAGGCTATATAGTGCAAAGAAGATAGGAATCTGCAGCAGTGCGGGAATACAGCCACCCAGCGGGTTCACACCTACTTCCCTGAACAGCTTCATCTGCTCCATACCATATTGCTGCTGGTCTGGAAATTTCTTCTTCAGTATGTCCAGCTCGGGTCTTAATGCTTTCATTTTTGCCCCGCTCAGGTAACTGGTGTAAACCAATGGCGAAGTAACCAGGCGTATAAATATCGTCAGCAGCATAATTACCAGGCCATAGCTGCTGATAAAGCTTTTGAAAAAATTAAACACCGGCATAATAATGAACTGGTTGATGGGGCGAACAAATGCGTATGGACCCTGTCCAAGATTAATAATCTTATCCATATCCGGCACACCCACATGGCGCAGGATTTTATAGTCGTTGGGACCATAATACACCTGCAGGGGTATATTGGCGGTTCCGGTGCCGGTGAGTTTGGTATTAAAGCTGGCGCTTGCCTGGGTAATCAGGTTGGTAGTATCGTCTGTATTATGCGTCCACTGAATCTGCCCACCATCAAATTTATTTTTGGCAATAAGTGTGGTATTAAAAAACTGCTGTTTTACACTTACCCATTGCAGTGGTTTTTCAAATTTCTTTTCTGTTTTGTTCAGGAGTGTATGATAGTCGTACCCACCTTCTTCCAGGAAGATGATCTGCGATTGCTGGCGCTCATACTTTGCCACTTTCTCGTGCTGTACCGCCCTGAGTTTCCACTGAACATTCAGTGCATTTTGGGTTAATAGTCTTTCTATACCGTTCAGCTGCACATTAAAGTCTACCAGGTAGCTACCGGGCTTAAGGGTATACTGGTGCACAATAGTCTCCCCGGGAGCAATCATTACATTGAAACTGACTGTCTGGCTGCCATCGGCCTTTTTTTCAACGCTGGGTTCATTAAAGAAAATCTCTGAAGTGTAGGCCGATCTTCTAGCTGCATTTTCAGTATTGATGGAATACGAGAGATTATCTGTAGCATCGTTCTCCAGCTCTACGAGGCTGCTGTCTACCGACCTGTACGTTTTCAGTTTAACAGATTTTGCCTGGGCGCCTTTGCTGGTAAACACAATTTTCAGCACGTCATTTTCTACTGTCACCAGTTTTTCTTCTCCGTTGAAGATTTTTCCGGCCGCACTGGTGTCAACAATGGTATTTATCCTGGCTGTATCTTTTTTTGCAATGGCAGCCTGCTTTTGTGCAGTTATAACAGCTACTGAGTCTTCATACCGCTTTTTCTGCACCTCCAGCTCCCGGCTGTTTTTGGAAGAAATGAACATGTACGCGAACAGTAAAATCGCCAGCAACACAAAACCAATCACCGTGTTTCTATCCATGCTTTGCATGTGTAATTATTTTTTTTTGAGGCAGCAAAGATAGGAGGTTTGCAGGAGTAACTGCGGAATGTACAGCGCATTGAGGATGAAAGGCAAAACAAAGGGTATATAAACATTGTGCCGGCCCCTGGGGACCGGCACAATACAGTTAAACCATTGTAATACAGTATAAAAAAGCGTGCCTGCAGAAAAACGGCACTTGTTGCTAAATCATTTCTTTTTGCAACACTGGTGCCTTTACCGACTCTTTTCTTTCAGCAAACTCTTTGGCTGCCTTTATAAAGTGTACAAAAACCGGATGCGGGTTCTCCACTGTGCTTTTCAACTCCGGGTGATATTGAACGCCAATAAAGAAGGGATGGTTGGTTAATTCTACAATTTCTACCAGGTTACTTTCGGGGTTTCTTCCGCTGGCCATCATGCCTTCTGCTTCAAACTGCTCAAGGTAGGCGTTGTTAAATTCCCAGCGATGGCGGTGGCGCTCGCTGATAACCGGAGATTCATAAATACGGCTGGCAAGGGTGCCTTCTTTGATACTGCAGGGATAAGCCCCCAGGCGCATGGTACCGCCTTTTGCAGTAATTTTTTTCTGTGCCTCCATCAGGTCTATAACCGCATTGGTAGTATCCGGATTCATTTCAGTAGAATGTGCGTCTTTTATACCCAGTACGTTCCTGGCAAACTCTATCACTGCCATCTGCATACCCAGGCAAATACCGAAAAACGGCAACTTATTTTCGCGGGCATATTTCACCGCAACAATCTTACCTTCTATACCACGCAGCCCAAAACCAGGCGCTACCAGCAAGCCATCCAGGTTACCCAGTTTCTCTGATACATTTTCATCGGTAATAAACTCACTGTGCACATTCACCACCTGCACCTTGCACTCATTGATGGCACCTGCATGTACAAATGCTTCCAGTATTGACTTGTAGGCATCCTGCAGTTCTATGTATTTGCCTATTAAACCGATGGTAACCTTGCTTTTGGGGTATTTCAGTTTATCCAGGAATTCCTTCCATTTGGTTAATTCAGGCTCTTTGTAGCCGGTAATATTCATTTTACGAAGGCAAATCAGATCCAGCTTCTCGCGCATCATAGACAAAGGCACTTCATAAATAGTAGCCGCATCTGCTGCTTCTATTACCGCTTCTGGCTTTACATTGCAGAACAGGGCAATCTTCCGGCGGATTTCAGGAGAGAGTGCCTCCTCGGTTCTGCAGGCAATAATATCAGGATGAACACCTTCCTGGCTCAGCATACGCACACTGTGCTGGGTGGGCTTTGTTTTCAATTCCTTAGCAGCTTTCAAATACGGAATCAGCGTAAGGTGTACCACAACAGTGTCTTCTTCCGGCAACTCCCACTGCAACTGGCGTACTGCTTCTATAAAGGGAAGACTTTCTATATCACCTACGGTACCGCCTATTTCTGTAATTACCACGTCAAATTTCCCATCCTGCCCAAGCAAAAGCATTCTTCTTTTTATTTCGTCGGTAATATGTGGCACCACCTGTACGGTTCTGCCGAGGTAGGCGCCTTCGCGCTCTTTATTGATAACGGTCTGGTAGATTTTGCCGGTGGTGACGTTATTGGCCTGGGAAGTGGGAATATTCAGAAAACGTTCATAGTGACCAAGGTCCAAATCTGTTTCTGCACCGTCATCTGTTACAAAACACTCTCCGTGCTCATAGGGGTTCAGCGTACCCGGATCTACATTGATATAAGGGTCAAATTTCTGAATTGTTACCCGCAGGCCCCTTGCCTGTAACAATTTTGCCAGCGAGGCTGCTATAATACCTTTACCTAATGACGATGTTACACCACCGGTAACAAAAATAAATTTGGCCATAAAATGGTTAGTTATATTTCAATAAATTAATTGCAATTACACTAGTTGAACTGTAACGGTGATGTACAGCATCCTGACTGCTTTCGACTTGTCAATTATGCAGCATCCCTGGCTGTGACCTTGATAGAACTTTGTGAAAAAGCCCTGTGAGGGTCGTGCAAAGATACAACGATTAGCGACGCGGAATTAACTGCATGTATAAGCTGTGGAAAAATAACCCCCTAATAGTACCGGAAGGGTCTTAAAAGACAATAGGCACCAGATAAATCTGAATGCCTATTGCTTCCTTTTAGTGTGTGTAATTTATTTTATGCTCAGCAGCGGATAGGTTTTAACCGCGGGAGAATTTATCCTGGATTTAGTGATGTTTGCACTCTGATCATGGGCCAGTTGCGGCTGCGACTGGTTCATTTTAACTGCATGTAAAACAATAATTGCAACGATTTCGAAAGTGAGTACAACCAAACTGATATTACGCTTCATAAACTGGTAATTGGTATTTTATACAACGGTTTTTAGGGGTTTGGATGAATCGCTATTTTTAAAAACGCGAAATTATAGATTTTATTTCAACGCTTCAAATAAGATTGGTTATAATTGAAAAAAGACAATTTTTTCTGACATTTAATTTTGAGATACGCATTATTTTTTTATTGCAAATAATGTGCTTTTCAATAATTTATACTGTCTCCTGTAACCTGATACGCAAATGCTATAAAAATGGTTGGAAAGGCGATTTAAAATGCTAATCTTTCGCAATCTTCAAATAACTGGTCATAATACCCTTAATCAGCGATGAGCTGAAACCCTGATGCTCCATCTCGTTCAGTCCAGCAATAGTGCATCCTTTGGGAGTGGTTACTTTATCAATCTCCTGTTCCGGATGAGTTCCTTTGCGCAACAACAAATCTGCTGCCCCTTTCACGGTTTGGGCTGCAATAAGGTTTGCTGTAGCCGCATCAAAACCAATCTCTATACCACCCTGGATGTTTGCCCTTATATACCGCATTGCAAAGGCCGTACCACACGCACCTAAAACGGTAGCTGCATCCATTAATTTTTCTTCAATGGGGGCCACTTTCCCCAACTGGGTAAATAATTCCATAATATATTCTAAATCATCCTTTTCTACGTCACGATAGCTCATACATGTCATGCTCTCCTGTATGGCGATGGCAGTATTGGGCATGGCCCTCACCACTGGTATTTTCTTATTGACTATTTTAAGAATGGCGTCAATACTAACACCTGTTATTACCGACACCAGTACGTGCTTGCCGGGCTGCAGCGAAGGCGACAGTTTAGAGAGTATGTCTTCTGCCTGGAATGGCTTCACAGCTAATATCACCAGGTCAGCAAAACGGATGGCCTCATCGTTATTATCGCTTACCAGTACGCCCTTTCTTTCCAGGTGCAGCAGGGTAGAAACATTTCTTTTGGTAATAATAATATGTTTGGGCAGGATAAAGCCGCTCTGTATTAAACCTTCAGCAATAGCACTACCCAGGTTACCACCACCTACAATGGCAATTTTTTTAGTCATATACTTGTATTGAGAATTAGTAAAAATACAGTTAAAGGGGCGGATTCGTGTTTCCCCCCGCGCTGGATCTTAGTTGGATGGAATTGATTGCTTTCACCGGCGGCAACCTGCTTAATAATACTTACCGGCGGCCAGGTAGTTGCTCACATAATCTTCCACTCCTTCTTCAAGGGAATAAAATGGCTTTATATAGCCTGCTTCCCGCAGTTTTTTCATATTCGCTTCTGTAAAATACTGGTATTTGTCGCGTATGTCTTCCGGCATGTCTATAAAACTGATATTGGCAGGTTTGCCGAGTCCTGCAAAAGTAGCTTTCACCAAATCCTCAAAAGCCCTGGCTTTTCCGGTACCCAGGTTATAGAGACCGGAGGCAGGTTTGTTGTCCATCAGCCAATAACATACTTCCAGCACATCTTTTACATATACAAAATCGCGCAATTGCTGCCCGTCTTTAAAATCGGGCCGGTGCGATTTAAATAATTTAACCAAGCCATCTTTCTTTACCTGGTTAAACGAATGCCAGATGACACTTGCCATGCGGCCTTTGTGGTATTCGTTGGGGCCGTAGACGTTGAAAAACTTCAACCCTGCCCAGAAAGGAGGGGACAATTTTTGCTGAAGGGCCCATTTATCAAATTCATTCTTGGATACGCCATATGGATTCAGGGGCTGCAGTGAAAAAGGCAATTGGTGATCATCGTTATAGCCCAGGGCACCGTCTCCGTAAGTGGCTGCGGAGGATGCGTATACCAGTGGAATGGTATGCACAGTGCAGTATTGCCATACTTCCTGAGAATACGCTACGTTCAGGCGCTGGTGAACTGCATAATCAAATTCTGTGGTGTCTGTTCTGGCGCCAATATGAAATATAAACTCAATGGCCGGCTTATTTTCGTTCAGCCAGTCAAAAAAAACAGCACGTTCTATCCGGGCCATCCATTTTCTCCCTTCCAGGTTAGGAGTTTTGTCTTCCCTGGAAAAATCGTCTACAAGGATAAGATTATTGTATCCCCTGCTATTGAGTAAACCTGCCAGGCAGCTGCCGATAAAACCGGCGGCGCCTGTAACCACTATGATTGCGTTTTTTTCCATTTTCTTACAATAGCTAAGCCAGCTCCGGGCTTATTGTCAAAAAAACCACCGGCCATCTTTTTATGCTATCAAAGCATGGCTACTGCATCGTCGGCCCTGGCTGCAGAAAGAATATTTCCAATAGCGTTGTCGTATTTGTTTTTCCATTCTGTAATATTTCCCCAGTTCATACCATCTACTTCTACTGCACCTGCAGTAACAAAACCTAATTCCTCGTAAATATGATCCGCCATTATCTTTTTGAATGCCGATACTGCTGAACCGCGAACACTTACTATCACCCTGCTTTGTGCTTCCCCAAACCAATAACCATCTTTACGGATATTAAAATCTGCGGCCACTACATCTACGCCCAGGTGACGGTTGAAGCAAGATTCCAGCAATGTGATAAACAAACCACCTTCGCTTACATCGTGCGCTGACTCAATAATCCTGTTTTTAATAAGTTCTGTCACTTTCTGCTGCAGCAAGAATTCTTTATCCAAATCAAATTCGGGGGCAGGACTAAATTCTACTCCATGAATTTTATGCAGGTATTCGGATGAATTGATATCGCTGCAGCCGGCGCCTATCATGAATATAATATCGCCCGCGGCTTTAAAATCCAGGGTCATTTTTTCGTTTACATTGTCCAGCAAGCCTACCATACCAATAGTGGGCGTTGGATATACTGCGCCATCAGGACCCTGGTTGTAAAAACTAACATTGCCACCTGTAACAGGAGTATCAAATTTTATACAGGCTTCTCCCATTCCTTTCAATGCGTTTACAAACTGGTAATACACTTCGGGGTCGTATGGGTTACCAAAATTGAGGCAGTTGGTAATGCCCAATGGCTGTCCGCCACTGCACACAATATTACGGGCGGCTTCCGCTACGGCAATCATACCACCTTTATAAGGGTCTGCAAAGACATAACGGCTGTTGCAATCGGTAGTAAGGGCCAGCCCTTTGCCGGTGGGTTTGGCCACTACAATGGCCGCATCGCTGGGGGCATTGGTAGAAGCGTTGCCTGCACCTACCATACTGTCGTACTGCACATAAACATATTTCTTGGAAGCTATATTGGGGATCATCACCAACTGCTCTGCTACGGCTTTCAGATCGGCGGGCACTTCAATACTCTCGGGGTTAAAAGCCCTTACTTTTTGCAGGTAAGCCGGCTCTTTTGTTTCGCGGGTGTATTGTGGAGCGCCTCCGCCCAATACCAGCTCATATGCGGGCAAGGAGGCTTCAAGGGTGCCATTCATGTAAAAATTCAAAATACCATCACCCGTTACTTCCCCTATTTCTGAGCAGGGCAGATCCCATTTTTCAAATACACTGATAACTTCCGCTTCTTTACCCTTCTCTACCACCATCAGCATCCGCTCCTGGCTTTCGCTCAGCAGCAATTCCCAGGCTTTCATGTTTTTCTGGCGGGTAGGTACTTTTTCCAGGTCGATGCGCATACCGGATTCGCCTTTGGCGCTCATTTCTGAGGTAGAACAGATAATACCTGCTGCGCCCATGTCCTGCATACCCACTACCGCACCGGTTTTAATTACTTCAAGACAGGCTTCCAGCAATTTCTTTTCCTGGAAAGGGTCTCCAACCTGCACTGCGGGCAATTCTTCTGCGCTCTCTGCAGTAATATCTGCCGATGCAAAAGAAGCACCGCCAATACCGTCTTTCCCGGTAGCACTGCCCACAAAGAAAACCGGATTGCCGTTTCCTTTTGCGATGGCAGAGATGGTGTCACCATTTTTCAACACCCCTACACTCATGGCATTCACCAGGGGGTTGGTATGGTAACAGGACTCAAAATATATTTCACCGCCCACAGTAGGCACGCCAAAACAATTGCCATAATGGCCGATGCCATGTACGATGCCATTGATCAGGTGCTGTGTTTTTACTTCGTTAATATTGCCAAAACGGAGCGAGTTTAATGCCGCAACCGGGCGGGCGCCCATGGTAAAAATATCCCGGTGAATACCCCCTACGCCGGTGGCCGCTCCCTGGAAGGGCTCAATAGCAGAAGGGTGGTTGTGCGATTCTATTTTAAACACCACACCGTAGCCATCGCCAATATCCATCAGACCTGCATTTTCTTCACCGGCTTTCACCAGCATTTTTTTGCCATCCCTTGGCAGGGTTTTTAGCCATTTAATAGAGTTCTTGTAGCTGCAGTGCTCGCTCCACATGGCAGAGAAACAGCATAATTCGGTAAAATTGGGGGTTCTGCCCAGTTTCTGCTTTATCAGTTCAAATTCTTCGGCGGTCAGGCGCAGCTGCGCGGCGGTTGAAGCGGTTATTTCCATAAAAAAAATTACGGGGCAAAAGTAAGTCCATCAGCCTTAATTTGTGGTATATATTTATCCTGATTCGGTATAAAAAATGTTGATAGTTTGCAGCGATAGTTACTGAGGACAAGCGGGGGCCCCCGCAAAACATTTTGATGGTCAGGACTTTCCAGCATGGGGTCTGTTTGCCTGCTGCAGTTGCAACACCTGGTCATACACTTCAATAATGCGCTGGATACTGAATTTGGCTGTTACCAGCATTCGGCCCTGCAGCCCCATTTCGATTCTTTGTGCATTGCCCAGGTTTATCATTTTCTCCATTTTATCGGCCAGGTCAAAGGGGCTGTTCATATTGCAGAGAAAACCGGTGATGTTATCTGCTACTACTTCTTTGCAGCCGCGGTTGGCCGAGGTAATTACAGGCAATTGCATACTCGCCGCTTCCATCAGGCAGCGGGGCACGCCTTCATTGTAAAAAGAAGGAAATATAAAACAGTCCGCAGCGGCCAAAAAACTGCGTACATCGCGGGCAAAGCCACTGTAGCGTATTAAACCCTCCTGTTGCCATCGCTCCATATCAGCATGATGAATAGAATCCGGGTGGTGCTGCTCATAGAAGCCTATTAACTCAAAATCTACGTGGTAATTTTTCTTCTTCAAAATGCGGGCTGCATCAGCATAAATAGCGACGCCCTTGCTTTTGAGCAGGCGCGTACTCATGAGAAACCTGAATTTCTCATTTTCAGGTCTTTGGGGAGCGGGCAGAAAATAATTTGTGTTGATGCCTTCTCCATGCAAAACCCTTGTTTTCTCTACGTTTACCATCTGCTGTGCTATAAAAAACTGCGCATCTTCGTTGTTCAGGAACCAGACTTCCCTGGTTTTTTTTAATGCATGCGTGTACAGGGCTTTAATTAAAAAATAGCGCCAATTGTGTTTGGAGAAAGCATAACCCAATCCGGTAATAACAGCTATGGACGGTATCTGCTGCGCGGCGGCAGCCAGCGAGCCATAAATATTGGGCTTTATCACATAATGAAAAACGATATCGGGCTGGTGGATCTTGTACAGTTTTTTCAAATGCAGGTACAAAGCATAATCTGTAAATGGATTTTCGGTTCTGTTATTGAAATGAACCGGTATAAAGCGGCATCCCTCCTGCTGCAGCAACGGTGCATATTCATCTTCTGCAGCAATTACCAGTACACTGCAGCCCTTATTGATAAAATGCCGGATGAT
>JANPGT010000306.1:0-10517 GCA_031424135.1 Chitinophagaceae bacterium | reverse complement strand
CGGCAAACCTTATAGAATTTTATCTTACGGCTAACAGCTCAAAGCTAATAGCTAACAGCTTTCCTTCACACTTCTATCTCCCCCCTTAAATACGTAACCGCGTTGCCGCTCATTAATACGCGGTTGCCTGCCAGTTCGCAATCCAGGTGGCCCCTTCTTTTGGAAAGCTGTATGGCCTTCATAGTTGTTTTTTTTAATTGTTGTGCCCAGTAAGGCACCATAATGGTATGTGCCGAACCGGTTACCGGGTCTTCGTCTACACCGCTTTGCGGATAAAAACAGCGCGAGACAAAATCTGCTTCATCGCCGGCGGCAGTGGCTATTACACCACGGCAGGGTGTCTGCGCCAATTTTTTAAAATCAGGCGTCAATGCTTCAACCGCTTTTTGCGAAGGCAATACCACCATATAGTCGAATGAGGTTTTAAAAACCGGTGCAGGCGTTATACCCAGTCCTTCAAATATGCCTGTTGGTATTTCAGTAACCAGTTCGGGTGCGTTGGCCGGAAAATCAAGCATCAGTTTGCCATTGCTGCGTTTGCTGACTTTCAGCGGGCCGCTTTTGGAATGAAAAATAATGGTATCGCCTTCGTGGCCTAAAATCGTAAAAATAATATGTGCCGAAGCCAGGGTAGCATGTCCGCACAATTTCACTTCAGTACCTGGAGTAAACCAGCGGATATGATAGTCGTTACCTTCTTTCAGCAGGTAAGCTGTTTCACTCAGGTTGTTTTCCACGGCAATCTGCTGCAGCAATTCATCGCTTAACCATTCCTGCAGCGGACAAACCGCCGCAGGGTTACCGCCAAATAAGGCATCTGTAAAAGCATCGGCCTGGTAAATAGGAATTTTCATGGCGCCCGTTTATTTTAAAAAAACATAGTTGTGAATGGAGACCGCATTTGCATGCTGCTGCAGGTTATCAATAGAAATATAAGTTCTTCTTGTTACCTCGTCTATTGGCAAATGAAAATATTTGGCCGCTTTCAATCCCTGCAATTGCGTAAAATGTTTCCGCGCCAGCTGTATACGGTTTTGAGTGGCGTGGCGAAGGGTATTGTCAACCAATTCTGAGCAATATAGCTGGCGGTGGTCTTCCAGGTTGAAAGCGTGATCAAACGACACTTTCTGCCGGTATAAACTATCCAGGTATTGCAGGGCAGTGTTTATTTCCGCATCAACCATTGTATACCTTACCACGCCAAAGCCAAAGCACCTGGCAGGGGCGGCAAAATATTCCAGGGTTTCCAGCCGCAGGGCCGTATCTGACTTTGGTTCATCCAGCTCGGGCGGGGTAATATGATAAATGAAGACGCTGGTATCTTTCACCAGGGCAATACCCGCATGCGAATAAGTTTTGTCTTTGTCTGACAGTTCGCGGATGCGGTAGCTGGTAAAGTCTTTGCCACTGCGTAAAATAATATCGCCGCTGCGTATGCCAGCTTTTGCATTGCTGATCAGCTGCTGGTTTAGCAACGCAGCATCGTTGCTGGGTGCCGGCGATGCATTACTGCCACAGCCAAAGCCCCAGGCACACAGCAGGGGCCACAAAATCATATACCACTTGTACTTCATCATTGTGCTGCAAAAATAAGGGCAAAAAGAAACCGGCTTCTTTTTAAGTAAGCCGGTTCAGTATAAATTATTTACAATAATTATTTGCTTACAAAAGACAATGCATCTATGCCTACCATTCCTGCATTCACGCCATCGGGTCCGCCATTTTCAACAAAATACCTGAAAGCAAAGCGGCTTTTAATGGTGCCCGCAATACCAGACAGGGTGATGGTATATTTCGTCCAGTTTTTGGGATACCCGCCATCCACAAGTCCCCCATTGATGTCCAGCCAGAGCGTGGAAAAATCGCCGGTTGAAGTCCAGCTTTTGCCTGTATTGGTAGAAGGGGCAGCAAGATTGGCACGTACCTGCAGGCGGTCAATATTATTTTTCAGGAAGTAAGAGCCGGAGTCGATGGCATTCCGGGTATAGAAAATCAGCTGGTCGCCGTTTTTCATTTTCACCAGCGGCGAAATCAGCCATACGCTCATGTTGGATACATTGGTGCCGGCGTAAAAATCACAACTGATAAAATCGTTCTGCGATTTTGAGGAAGAGTAAGCAGGAAAGCCAATCACAGAATTATACACAATGGCGGCTTTGTTGGAAGATTCATAACGGCCCTGTCTCCACGCTTCAGGTCCTACATTGTCGCTGTTATTGGTTATCACCCATCCCTTACTGCCCAGGGTGCCTACATTGTCAAATTCTTCTGTCCATGAATCGCTGGCAACTGCTGGCCTGTCTGTGCTGGTAGCTGCTTCGTCCTTTATGCAGGAAGATGACGCCACTGTTATCAACAGGAGGAACAATACCGGCACTATCATTTTATTTTTCATGAGCCTCTCTTTAATGTGTTCAGGTATGGTTTATTGGGCGCTGATATAGGCTACGCTGTCTATGGCTACCGCAGTTCCCAACCCGTTGGATCCACCGCCTTCCACAAAGTACCGAAAGGCAAAGCGGCCTTTTACCGGGGCAGGCAGGTTGTCAATGGTAGCTTCAAACTTTGTCCAGGTAGAAGGGTAGGCGGTTGCATCAAAAAGCGATGCCTGTGTATGGAAAAACTTGTATTTAGGATTAATGTCCAGCACCAGTTTCGCAAAATCACCGGCATCGGTGCCAGTGCCCACATTGGTGCCGTCGTTATAAGTATTCACCCTTACCTGCAGGCGGTTGGCATAATCGGTAGAATCAGTAGTGGCGGTGGGCAATACCAATCCGCGGGTATAAAAAACAATTTTATCACCCGCCTTGATTAAAGTAACCGGGGATACTACCCAGTTGCTGATGATGCCGGCTGCTGCAGAGGTGCTGGTATAATCGGCGCCTATATAACCTACGTACCCACCTTTGGAAGACCAGGCAGGGAAGGGAATAATTCCAGGAAAGCCTGTTGTATTAGGGTCATTGAAAAGCCCCTGTACCCAAAAACCTGTGCCTTTTGGAACGGACACATTGTAATACCTCCAGCCTTTGTCATAAGCTGCATTGATGCTATCGAATTCCTGTACAAAAGAAGCATCGGGAAGCGGTGGCGCAACAGTAAGGTATGAATCATCTTTGCAGGAAAGAAACCCCACGGCAGCTATAGAAAATGGCAATAGAAAATTCCCCAGGGCATATTTCCTCATAGTCAAGATAGTTAATGGTAAATTATTGGTGAAAATAGTCAATTATGATAAAATTAAAAAATCACAGCCCGGTGCAAAGCATCACATTTTAAACATCTCAATTGAACCGGTTAGACAGCATGGCATGGGGTTCTGCAGTATTTTTCTTTGGGGCAAATCACCGCCCTGCGCCCTGTTGTGTCTTATCTATTCCAGTTAGGAAAAATAGTGAAATAAATCTCCGTGCAATCACTGTGCCCCTGTGTCTCCGTGGCCTACACCTGGAAAACGCCTGTCTTAAACACAGGCAGATCGGGGTTGTGATTAGCTGCATGAATGCCTTCAATTATCAGTTTTCTTGTATCTGCGGGGTCAATAATTCCATCTACCCATAGTCTTGCTGCAGCGTAGTACGGACTGGTTTGTTTTTCGTAACGTCCTTTGATTTCGTTCAGCAGTTTTTGTTCTTCTGCTTCTGTAATAGGTGTGCCTTTTGCTTTGAGAGAAGCAACCTGTATCTGCAATAATGTCTTGGCGGCCTGGTCGCCACCCATTACAGCTATTTTTGCAGTTGGCCATGCATAAATGAAACGTGGGTCGTAGGCCTTGCCGCACATGGCGTAATTACCGGCGCCAAATGAATTGCCGATGATGATGGTAATTTTCGGTACTACTGAATTGGCTACAGCATTTACCAGCTTGGCACCGTCTTTTATAATGCCGGAATGTTCACTCCTGGAACCCACCATAAAACCGGTAACATCCTGCAAGAAAACCAGCGGTATTTTTTTCTGGTTACAGTTCATAATAAACCTGGCTGCCTTGTCTGCACTGTCGTTGTAAATAACGCCGCCCAGCTGCATTTCACCTTTTTTGTTTTTTACTATCAGGCGCTGGTTGGCTACAATGCCCACCGCCCAGCCGCCTATCCTGGCATAACCGCACACAATTGTTTTGCCGTAATCTTTTTTGAAGGGTTCAAATTCAGAATTGTCAGTAATGCACTCAATCATTTCCGTTATATCGTAGGGTTTTGTATTGCCTTCAGACATAATATTGTACAGCGCTGCAGCATCTTTTGCCGGCTCCCTGCTCTCCACCCGGTTAAAACCCGCCTGCTGCGGGCTACCCAGTTTAGACATGATCTTTTTTACCTGTTCAAGGCATTCCTGCTCGGTACTGAATTTATAATCTGCAATGCCGCTGAGTTCGGTGTGTGTAACGGCGCCGCCCAGGCTTTCTGCGTCAATGTCTTCGCCGATGGCGGCTTTTACCAGGTAGGGGCCCGCCAGGAAGATAGATCCATTGCCTTCTACCATCAGGGTTTCATCGCTCATTATGGGCAGGTAGGCGCCACCGGCCACGCAGGCGCCCATCACCGCGGCAATCTGTGTAATACCCCGCGCACTCATCACCGCATTGTTCCGGAAGACCCTTCCAAAATGTTCTTTATCGGGGAAGATTTCATCCTGCATGGGCAGGAAGACCCCGGCGCTGTCTACCAGGTAAATAATGGGCAGGTGGTTTTCCATGGCAATCTCCTGCATCCGAAGGTTTTTTTTGCCGGTAATAGGGAACCAGGCACCCGCTTTTACGGTTTGATCGTTGGCAACGATTACACATTGTCTGCCGCTTACATAGCCGATGCCGGCCACGGTGCCACCACTGGGACAGCCACCATATTCTTCATACATTTCATAGCCGGCAAAAGCGGCAATCTCCACAAAGGGTTTGTCTGTATCGCGCAGGTATTCTATACGTTCACGCGCAGTCAGCTTGTTTTTTTCGCGCTGCTTTTCAATGGCTTTTTTGCCGCCTCCCTGTGCCACCACAGCAAATCGCTCCTGCAGCTGGTTCATCAGCAGTTTCATGCTATCTTCATTTCTATTCTGCGTTATGTTCATTGGTATAAATGTTTTTTTTGACGACTTTTTCTTCTTGCGCAAACCGGCAGGCATTGTGACAGTTGCTCCGCTTGTTTTTGCAGATTTTTATTACAGCAAATTAGTTTTTCTTTTGTTATAAAAGCAGCGCGACCGCAAGACCCACTGTTTTCTGAAAGAAAGATTTTAGTTTTGACAGCGATGCATACAAAAAGAAAGGCCTGGATAACGGTAGTGGTATTGGTAGCGCTGGTGAAGTTGTTCTCCTTATTTCCGGCAGCAGTAGAAAAATATTATTCCAATGGGGCGTACCCGCTTATTACCCGCTCACTAAGGTGGTTGCTGGGCTGGCTGCCGTTCAGCGTGGGCGACCTGCTGTATATTGCTGCGGGTATCTACCTGCTGTCGAAACTGGTAGCTTTTTTGCGTGTGGTTTTTAAAAGAAAAGCTGGCAAAATTTTCTGGTGGAACGGTCTTCGCTGGCTGGGCTTTTACTGCCTTTGGGTGTATACCGCGTTTAATATTTTATGGGGATTGAACTATAACCGGCTGGGCACAGTTTACCAGATGCAGCTGCAGCTGAAACCTTATACCACGGCCGAGTTGAAGCAGGTAATACAGGTGATTGTACAGCGGCTGGACAGTACCAGTACAAAATCAATGCTCACCAGGAATAATTACCTGAATAAAAAGCAGCTTTTTAGCGGTGCTTTCCAGGGCTATCAGCAGGCAAGAACGCAGTATCCGCATCTTGTTTATACCAACAAAAGCGTAAAGCCCTCTTTGTTCAGCTACCTGGGTGATTATATGGGCTATACCGGCTATTACAATCCCTTTACCGGGGAGGCGCAGGTAAATACCACCGTTCCGGTATTTGTACAGCCTTTTACTACTTGCCACGAAATGGGTCACCAGCTGGGTTACGCCAAAGAGAACGAGGCCAATTTTGCAGGTTACCTGTCTGCCAAATCCAGTACGGATGCGGCGTTTACCTATTCTGTTTATTTTGATTTGTACAGTTACGGTATACGGGAATTGTATGTAAGAGACAGTGTGCAGGCCATTGCATTGAGCAAACAAAAGCCTTTGCAGGTAAAAAAAGACATCATTGCGCTGCGGCAGTTTTTTGATGCTTATGAAAACCCCATAGAACCCTATATCAGGAAATTATACGGACAATATTTAAGGGCAAATGAACAACCTTCGGGCATGCAGAGTTATAGTGAAGTAATGGCGTTCCTGGTAGCATATTATAAAAAATATGGGGCAGGGGCGTTGTGAGGGTGAGATGTCAGGCGTGAATCGTGAGTGGTGAGTCGCAAGTGCAGCAAACGCCGGCACGACGGACGGCGCCGCCGCAAGACTCACGATTGACCACTCACGTCTGACGTTTTTGCTGCCGCAGGACTCACGGCTGGCGATTCGCGATTGACGATAAAAAATCAACCATATGAGTAACACTGTAAAACTGATTATTTGCATTGTACTAACCGTAGGCTTTGGTTCGCTGGGGGGCATTTTTACCGCTGCCGAAATACAGGGTTGGTACGTTCATTTGAATAATCCATCCTGGAACCCGCCCAACTGGTTGTTTGCACCGGTATGGACAAGCCTCTACCTGCTGATGGGCATTTCATTGTACCTGGTTTGGAAAACACCTGCCAATACCGATGCCAAACGCTGGGCTGTTATTATTTTCATTGCACAGTTTGTACTGAATTTTTTATGGTCTTATATTTTCTTCAGGGAACACCTGATGGGCTGGGCTTTTGTAGAAATCACCGTCATGTGGATAGCTATTCTCTGCACCATTATTGCCTTCAGCAGGATCAATAAGACAGCCGCCTGGCTATTGGTGCCCTATATAAGCTGGGTAAGCTTTGCGGCTATTTTAAATTATACGGTGTGGCAGCTGAATACGTGAATCGTGAGTGGTGAGACGTCAATCGTCAGTCGCAAGCGAATCAGACGTAAACATGGCGAAGGGTGCTGCCGGAGGTCTCACGACTGACGATTGACGTCTCCCGATTTGCTGCCGCAGGACTCACGACTCACCACTCACGATCAGAACGCATTCTTCCACATCATACTCTCAACAGGTTTGTTGGGCTGGCCGCTGTATTTGGCGTCTTTCTTTTTGTTATAAGCAATTTCAATCTCACCTTCTACGGGGAAATAGATCAACTGGCCAATGGGCATGTATTTGTAAATACGCACCGGTTGCTTTACCGAAATCTCCAGGGTCCAGTTGCCGCAGAAACCTACATCGCCCTTACCTGCCGTAGCGTGGATATCAATGCCCAGCCGGCCGGTAGAGGATTTACCTTCTAAAAACGGTACATGGGCATGCGTTTCGGTATACTCCTGCGTAACACCCAGGTAAAACACCTGTGGTTGCAGAATAAAGCCATCTTCAGGAATTTCAAAATACTCTATCAGGTTATGTTTTTTGGCATCCAGTATTTCATCTTTGTATTTGGCAAGCCATTTGCCTAAGTGAACATCGTAAGAATTACTGCCGAGACATTCACGGTTGTAAGGGTCTACTTTGATGGTTCCTTTTCCTATTTCTTCCAATATTCTTGTATCCGACAAAATCATCTTGAGCAGCTGGGTTTTTGATGAACAGAAAATAAGTCTTAATTCTGCAAGCTAAATCTTAAATTGTTTCATTGGCACTGGTTTATCAACATAATATCAACGAAAGCACCCGGTTGGCCATCTGGCATATTACTGAACCCGAGGATTTTTTCCTGGAGAAAGTGCCCATTAAAAAAGATGTCTCTCACCCGCACAAAAGACTGCAGCACCTGGCAGGGCGTTATCTTTTGCCCTACCTGTTTGAAGGCTTTCCGCTGGAAGAAATACTGGTGGCAGATACCCGCAAACCTTTTCTGCAGGACGAACAATATCATTTTTCCATTTCGCATTGCGGAGATTATGCTGCCGCTATCGTAAGCCGCACAGACAGGGTGGGGATAGATATTGAACTGGTAACGCCAAAGATTGAACGCGTAAAACATAAGTTTACCACGGCCGATGAATTGTTGTTCCTGACTGATGAATACAAGTCTTTCCTGCAGCAGTTTGAGCTGACAGAAAAAATTGAACAAGAATTTCTCACCATGATCTGGAGCGCCAAAGAAGCCATGTTTAAATGGTATGGAGCGGGGCAGATGGATTTCCGGCAGCACATGCAGCTGAATGGTGCCATTAGCTTTTCTAAAGAAGAATTGATTTCCCTTCCTTTTCTATTCACCAAAAACGAAATGCGCTTTTTAACCGTGCAGGCAAGAATGTTCAGCGGTTTTGTGTTGGCATGGCTGCATACATGATAGTTCTTAGTTTGTAATTTTTAGTTCATAGTTCTTTTGCCAGATAGTTCTTAGTTTATAGTTTTAAGTTCTTATTTTTTTGCCCGGTAACCAGGGCGGCGGCGGGTACCGTTTATTATCTTCATCATCAATCAAAGCTTTGCTGTACGAAGTCGCTGACTCTGTACGTGCTATGTTCTTACGGGTCTCCGACCCAGCTTTCATAATCACCATTCAATAAAGTCAGCGTCTTTGAAGAAAATAAACTGTATTTAATCGTAGACTGCGTTCAATGGAAGCGGTAGAACTAAAAACTGTAAACTAAAAACTAATCCAGCAACCTGTCATCCTCTTCATCTGTCAATGCCAGGTTAATGGTATCCTGCCCGGCAATGCCATCAATGGATCCGCGGATATGCGCTGCATTCAGCAATACTTTTTCCAGTTGTTTTTCACGGGCTTTCCATAGTTTCTCCATAGCATCGCGTTCTTTCTGGATAGAGATGCGCATGCTCATAAAGCCTTCGCGTACGGCCTTCCATTGCTCGGCAAATTCATTGCTGGTGAGGTAGTCATACAAGAGGTGCATTTTATCGCCCCGGTTCTGCTGGTTTTTAGATGCCTGGAAGATTTTGATGATGCCGTCGCGCAGAATGGCAATCATGGCTTTTGCTTCCGCAAAACTGCAGATCCAAACGCCGTTTTTTTCCCCAAAACCATCCATGTCTTTGGGCATGGCCTGGGTAACAATCACGGCTACATCGGCGCCGGTGCTGCGCATATCTGCCTTCAGCTTCTCTATCCAGTCGGCTGTAAAATGGTTGGTGCGTTTGCTTTCGTAAATAATCCGGCCACATTCCTGGCCAAAATTGTTGCGCACGGTTTGTATGCAGTCGGCCCCTTTTACGCCCTTGCCTACTTCGCTCACCAGGTCAAACGGGAAAGCGGCCTGCAGCATCGATTCCAGGGCCAGTTCCTGCACTTCGCCCTGCAATTGCATAGAACCCTGTTCAGCCTTTCGGCGCATTTCTTCGGCCAGCTTCTTCTGGTCGTCCAGCTGCTTTTCCAGCTCTTTCAGGCGCAGCTGGTAATCGGTTTCCTTGGCCGCACTTTTCTGTTCTTCCAGTTTACGCAGTTCCTCGGTCAGTTTGCCTCTTTCCTGCTGCAGCTGTTTTTGTACTGATATCTCCAGTTCCGCCTCCCTGTTTTTCAGCAGCTGCTCCTTCTGCAGAAATTCCAGCTCTTTCTGCCGGCTGATTTTCAATTTTTCTTCGTTGTCCTTATTGTTTTGTTCCAGCAGTTTTACCTGGTTTTCAAAATCGGCCACAATGCTCCTGCGCAGGCTGGTTTCCAGGGCCAGCTGCAGTTGTTGTTTTTCCTGCTGTAGTTTTTGGGCGAAATCAGCCTCTTTTTTTGCCGTAAGGGCCGTAAAATCGCTTTCCTTTTTGGCCAGTTCGGCGTCTTTTTTCTTTTTATAGTCCAGCATCTGCTCCTGCAAACCCTTTTTGTATTCTTCAGAAACCGCTTCTTCCATTGGGAAAAGGTGGCCGCATTTAGGGCACTTTATATCGTTGGCCATTGATTGGTTATTTTATGCAAGTTTAGCGAAAACAGGCGCTTTGCAGGCCGTATTTTATGGAACAATCCGGCAGCGCTCCGTGTTAATATATAAATGACTGTAATTTAATGCTATAGGCGGTATTTGCCAGTTGCCCGGAAGGCGCGTTATGCACATCTTCGCTACACCGGTAGGCCGGTAAGTGAGGCTCATGCAAATAAATCCTTGTTTCGGGGTAAATTTTTACCGTCAACTTTGTTCATAAAAGATTAATAACAGATATTTGGTAAATTAAACAACATCAACGCGCTCTATAATTTTTAGCCTTTTTCCAAAAGCCATTTCCGCCCCTTTAAAACGCTGCTAAACCTTATCAATTTTAAGCGCTAATAAGTACAAAATTGACCGTTTTTTAGACAAGCGGTTACACTAGAAAAGCAGAAACCTTATATTTTTGACTAAAATTCAAATATGTTCAAAAATACAAGTATTTTTGCCGGTCTTTAACAGTCAGGTATAACCCAAATATTCTTTTATAAAAGAAATCGCCCAATGCAAAAAAACTTACAGAACAAAATTGCGAGGTACAAGGA
>JANPGT010000305.1:0-3765 GCA_031424135.1 Chitinophagaceae bacterium | reverse complement strand
ATTGAAGGCATGGACAAGAGCCTGGGCGATATCATGGATTGCCTGCAGCAGAAAGGGATAGATAAAAATACCATCATCATTTTTATGAGCGATAACGGCGGGCTGGATCATCACCAGCGGTCGGGCAATGTTAATACGCATAATTATCCGCTCAGATCGGGCAAAGGCTCTGTGTATGAAGGCGGCATACGTGAACCCATGATAGTAAAATGGCCGGGGACAGCCAGGCCGGGCAGCCATTGTGCCAACCCTGTTATCATTGAAGATTTTTTTCCTTCTATACTGGAGATGGCCGGTATTAAAAAGCCGGTGTACATTCAAAAAACAGATGGGCATAGCTTTGTGCCGGCCCTGAAGAATAACCGGCTAAAGGAAATGGAACGACCGTTGATTTTTCATTATCCCAATAAATGGGTCAACCTTACCGGCAATGAGAACCTGGGTATTAATTATTACAGTGCCATCCGTTTGGGCAACTGGAAACTGCTGTACAATATGCGCAACAGGCAGTTTGAATTGTATGATCTGGCAAGAGATACAGGTGAGAAAAATAACCTGGCAGCTGGCAATCCCGCTACCGTTAAAAAACTGGCCAATCTACTGGGCAAAACCCTGAAAGCACGTTACGCGCAAATGCCGGTGGAGAAAGCCACTGGTAAGGCAGTACCTTTTCCTGATGAGGTATTCAATTGATGGGCCTGATGTGCCAATGGATATTTATGATGACACCGCTGCTTCCTTATTGTATTTATTACGGTAATCAATGGGAGATATGCCGGTGATTTTCTTAAACACCGTCCGGAATGCCTTACTATCTGCATAGCCCACCTCATACATCACTTCATTGATGTTTTTAGGACTGCTTTCCAATTGTTTTTTGGCGGCTTCTATTTTTACCCGCTGCATGTATTCAAGCGGGCTGTTATGGGTGGCTTTTTTAAATCGTCTTTCAAAATGCCTTCGGCCGATAGCATATTTAACCGCCAGTTCTTCGACCGATATTTTCTCCGCTACATTGCTTTCAATAAATTCCTGCGCCAGTTTAATGGGTTCATCTTCATGTTTCTTTTGCCCGTTAAACATGGCAAAGGGCGACTGGCTTTTACGGTCTATTTCAAGCGCATAAATTTTGGAGGCCATAATCGCCATTTCGCGGCCTGCATATTTTTCTACCAGGTGAAGCAACAGGCTCCAGTAAGAAGTGGCACCCCCGCTGGAATACAGTCCCTGCTGTTCGGTAACAATGCGTCCATCTACTAAATTTACTTCGGGGTACATTTCCCTGAAAAGTGGGGCAGTAAGCCAGTGGCTGGAACATTCCTTTCCGTTCAGCAGGCCGGTAGAAGCCAGTAAGAAAGCACCAATGCAGAGGCTGGCTACTTCGCTCCCTTTTTTATAATGCTTGATTATCCAGGGAACAAATTCCTTATTTTTCTGAACCGCTGTTGGTATGTCGCCACCCACTGCAGGTACAATGATTAAATCAGTCTTCTTTACTTCGCTCAGCAAGGCATCTGTATGCACCGAAAACTGGCCATTGGCGAGTTTAACCTGCCTGGACAATCCTATCAGCTGTACATTAAATAATGCAGGTTTGCCTGCCGCCGCTAAAAAATCGTTTACGCCGGTAAAAATAGTGCGCGGGTCTACTACCGATGCCATTACTGCATCATGCGGTATCAGGATAGAAATGTGTTTCATATGCCGGGTTTTACAAAATGTATCGTGCACGTAAGTTACTGAAAAGTCGCAAAATGCCCCCAACTGGTCCTGATTACACCCGTTCAAAAACTATTGCCAGGTTTAGCTTTGTGTGGTCAACAAAAAAATACTTCAGCAATTAAAACATACAACCATGAAAAAGACAAAAATTTTCTTCTGGGTGGCGACCATCATTATTTTTTTGATGGAAGGTGTATTACCCGTACTTACTTCTCAAACGGAATTGGCCAGAGACGGCATCCGGCATTTGGGCTACCCGGCCTATTTTGGCAATATGCTGGTAGTATTTAAAGTGGCCGGTGCATTGGCATTGATGATTCCGCAGGTGCCTGCCAGGGTAAAGGAATGGGCTTATGCCGGATTTGCATTTGATTTTATTGCCGCGGCGGTCTCTCATGGTGCCACCGACGGGCCCGGCAATTTTCAAACATTCTTTCCGCTTATTTTCCTGGTGTTACTGGTAATATCTTATATTTCCTATCATAAAATAGCAGGCGTAGATGCACCGGTATTGCGCAGTAGCAGCAATACACAGTTCAATAAGAATGTAGCGGCTGTTTGACCCGGGTTTCAGGCGAAAACTATCATAGAAGTTCGGGTAAATACGGATTTTTTCGCCCGAAGGACGTTAAGGCAATCCTTGAAAATCCATCTACATGCAATGAAAATGGATTTTCACGCCTGCTCATCGGGAGTAGGAAAGGAGAATTCTGCTTCGCAGAAAAAAATCCGTCTAATCCGTGTCATCCGTGTTCAATTCTTGAACTTGTGTTTTCACGGTGGCCCTTGCCCCGCCGGATCTGAGGCGATTCACTCAAGAGCAATAAAACAAAAAAAATAATATGAAAAATTTACACAGAACATATCCTCTCCTTACAACGATGCTGTTACTGGCAATACTGTTTGCAGCATCCCCCTGCAGTGCACAACAAAACAAACCCACCAGCAGCGGTTATGCACCGGTAAATGGCATCAAAGTGTATTACGAGGTATATGGCGAAGGCAAACCGATTGTGTTATTGCACGGTGCTTTTTACACCATCAATATGAACTGGGCCGAATTGATTCCTGTATTGTCAAAAACCCGGAAAGTCATTGCTATTGAAATGCAGGGGCATGGACATTCGCCTTATTCAGAAAGGAAATTATCCATCACCGGTTTGGCAAGTGATGTGAAAGGGGTAATGGACTACCTTAAAATTGACAGTGCAGATATAGCAGGCTATAGCATGGGCGGTTCTGTGGCTTACCAGTTTGCGGTGCAGTACCCCAAACGCCTGAGGAAACTGGTCATCATTTCTTCTACCTATAAAACCAGTGGCTGGCTGCCGGTCATCAACAATGCGTTTAAAGATTTTAAGCCTGAATTTTTTAACAATACGCCATTGCAAACCGGCTACAATGCAGTGGCGCCCGATACTACCAAATGGACAAAATTCCTGCAACAGATGTTTATTTTTGCACAGGAGCCATTCAATGTGGGGGATGCCAACATTGCAAAAATTACAGCGCCTGTATTACTCATTTCCGGCGACAATGACGGGGTGGATAAAATTGAGCTCATGAAAACATACCTATTGCTGGGCGGTGGCGTGGCGGCTGATATGGTACCAATGCCAAAATCGCAATTGGCCGTTGTCCCTGCCCAGGGGCATGTAAGCCTGATGATGCAGACGCAGACTATCTTGAATTATTTGGAGGGGTTCTTACAATAGGCGTGAGTCGGGAGGCGTGAGTCGTCAGTCGTCAGTAGTGAGTGGTGAGTAGTGAGTGGTGAGGTGTCAGTCAGCAGAACACTATAACCATTGCTGTTTCAGCAACTTTGGGAAAACAGGGGGTTATATTTTGTCAAGCTGTCACCAGTACCCCCGCAAGACGCCTATTTTCCCGTCAGCTTTATTCTATAGCTGAAATTGGAATGGCTGAAATTCTTACTAAAGCTTAGTAATAGCCCTAGAGGGAAAATCAGCGGCGGCGGGGGTACGAAGCCCGCCGGCTTTGAGGCGATCAATTAATAGAAAATAACACACCTGGTCGGTGGAA
>JANPGT010000304.1:0-2797 GCA_031424135.1 Chitinophagaceae bacterium | reverse complement strand
CCGGTGCTGTCCTGTGCAGATGCAGCGCCAGCCACACATACACCCAGTGAAAAAAGAAAAACTATTTTTTTATACTGATAGGTGTTCATTGTAGCGGGGAAATTTAGGTGATGCATTGTTTTCAAATGATAGTTGATTATTGTCCGCCGGTTTTACTGCTTGCTTTTTCTTCTTCCGTTACCTGGATAAGTTTGCGCTGTGCGGTTTCTTTAAACTCAGGAACAGTAGCATTGTCTACAATGCTCTGGAAGGTAGCTTTGGCATTGAAATAATCTTTTTCTTTTAAATAAATATCGCCCAGCAGCAGGTAGGCCCTGGTGACCCAGTCTGCATAAGAACCCGACTTATTAATAACTTCAAAAGCTGATTTTTCTGCATCCTTCAGTTTGTTCTGTTCAAACTGGCAACTGGCAATTTCATAACGGGCTTCTGCTCCGTAAGCTGATTTGTTTAACCCTGCAGCGGCACGGAAATAAGAGATGGCCAGGTCGCACTGGTTGGCTTCCTGTGCAGATTTGGCCAGCACCATATTGGCCAGCACCTTATCATCTGTACTTACGCCTTTTTGGTTCAGCAAATCTTTTGAATTCACTGTTGCCTCACTCCATTTTTTCAACTCGTATTGGCTGCGCAACAACCCACGCATCGCTTCCAGCTTGTTTTCCTGGCTGGAGGCAAATTCTTTCAATTTGGCAAAATATGTTTCTGCCTTGTCATATTTCTTCAGGTCAAAGAAATTCAACCGGGCTGCCAGCAACAGCGATTTTTCTCCAAACTTATTGGGCACCCTGTCTGCCACGGCTTCATATCCTTCGGCTGCTTTGGCCCAGTTTTTCTGATTAAAATAAATTTCACTTTTATAGTACCATGCATCTACTGCATTTTTCCCCTCCGGGAATTTTGCGAGGTAATTATCAAACCGGCTGAGTGCACCGCTGAAATTGCCGTTATTAAACTGCACTTCTGCTTCTGCATAAGCCAATGAATCTTCCTGTGTAGTAGAAATATCCATTCCAAGACCGCGTGCAAAACTCACATATTCGCTGCTGCGGCCGTCTTCTATATAAATCACCTTCGCATTATCAAGCCCTTCCTCTGCCTCCGGCGAATTGGGATACTGTTTCAGCAGTGTATTGTACTGGTTTAAGGCCTCCTTATTATTATTCAGGTTGTAATAGGCGATGCCCAGGCGCAGCAATGCTTTCGGCTTTAATGATTCATTGGCAGTATTGCTGACAACTTTCTTCAGGAATGGGATAGATTCACGGAATTTTTCATCAGACAGGTAGGTAGTGGCAATTTCCAGGCTGGCATCGGGTACCAGGCTGGATGCTGGATATACCCTTTCAATGGTCTGTAACAGCTTAATTTTTTCTGCACCACTTTTTACACCTGCCACCATTGATTTTTGAAACAGCGCGTAGTCGCTGGACGCCCATGAATAGCTTAACACTTTATCATACATTGCCAGCGCACGGGTAAAATCACGGTTCATATAATAACAATCTGCGCTGCGTACATAGGCGTCCTGTTCAATTTGTGAGGAATTGACCTTTGGTGTGCCTGCCACCTGCTCAAAATAAGTGAGGGCCTGTTTGTAATTCTCTCTCTTGAGGAATGCATAGCCAAGATTGTATTTTGCATTGATGGCATTTACTTCGCCATTGGTATTGCCGGATTTCAGGTAGTCAAAATAATAACGGATGGCGTCATCTATTTTATTAAGCCGGTAGGCAATTTCTCCTTTCCAGAAGTTCACATAGGGCAATACGTCCTGGTTACTGGGGGCGGCAAGGGCTTTGTCAAGCAGCTCATTGGCGCCAATCAGCAGGCCATCGTTTACCATTTCGGTGGCACGTCCGTATAATATTTTGGCATATTGTTTTTTTACATTGTCAGACGGATTTTTTAACCCTTCTACCAACGTAAGTGCATCCTTATAACTATTGCTGTTAGCCAGTACGCCCACCAGCAATTCTTTTGCTTCTGTATCGTACGCAGAGTTGGGGTAGTCTGCCAGGAATTTCTTCAGTTCTGTCAGTGCCACGTCCTGGTAACCCAGTTCATAAGAAAGCTTGGCGTAGTTGTATCTCGAGACCTCGCGCTGGTATACATTACTGGTATTGGCAGCACAGAAAGAGAAAGCAGCTCTTGCATTGGCCTTTTGATTGGTTTTAAGATAAGCATCGCCCAGCAAATACATAGCATTCTGGGCCAGCGAATCTTCTTTGCCGGATAATTGTTTGAAACCTTCTATTGCTTTGGTGTAATTGGCCGTTTGGTAATAGGTATAGGCCAGCTCGTAAGTATCTTCTCTTCTCAGTTTTTTTGATGTAGAAGAATAATTTTCGAGGAAGGGTTGCGCTTTGACATATTCTCCTTTTTCAAAATAGGCGTGGCCTATTAACTGCCGCAGTTGCGCATCGTACACCTGCCCGCCTTTTTTCAATCTTGATTCAGCATATTCCAGGGCCTTGTCTTTCTGGCCGGTATTATACATAATGGTGGCAATATAGAAAGGCACCACTTTTTCATAGCGGCTATCGTTTTCAGTTATTTTGAAAGACTGTTCTGCATCGCGGAATTTGCCATTGTTAAAGGCAATAAATCCATAGTAGTAATTGGCATCTGTATAGTTGGGGTCTTTGGGATTTTTCCTGATCTCGTCGAGCAGGGGCATGGCCTTATCAAAACGCTGCAGGGTAAAATAAGAATAACCCTTGTTAAACTTCATATCTGCAATCTATTCATTGCTCAGGTGCTCAATGCTTGTTTTTTCATTGTTGGCAATGGCCTG
>JANPGT010000303.1:0-3417 GCA_031424135.1 Chitinophagaceae bacterium | reverse complement strand
GTTTTGTACAGGGCTCAGACGGTGCTTCCAGCATCAACCCGGATGATATCGAATCGATGACAGTGCTGCGTGGTGCATCTGCAGGGGCCTTGTATGGTAGCCAGGCAGCCAATGGGGTAGTGGTAATTACTACCAAAAAAGGCAGAAAAGACCGCATCGCTGTAACCGTTAACTCCGGTGTAGCTGTGGAATCTGTTTTTGCTTTGCCCGATTTTCAAAATTCTTACGGCCAGGGAAATGGCGGTGTTTTCAAAGACACACTTACCTCTGGGGAAAGCTGGGGTGCGAAAATGACCGGCCAGGCAGTTATCAATCACCTTGGCAATAAAGGCACGTACTCACCGCAACCGGATAATGTAAAAGACTTTTTCCGGACAGGCACCAGTTTCAATAACTCTATAGGGGTAACTGGCGGTACAGAAAAAATGCAGACTTACCTGTCTTATACCAACAATAAAGTACAGGGCATCATAAGGGGTAACGATTTGTTGCGCCACACGGTGAACTTCCGCATTACCAATCAGATTAGCAGCCGCTTTTCTACCGACGCTAAAGTTACTTATCTGAACCAGGATATTAAAAACAGGCCACGGGCAGGTGAAGAAAATGCACCTGTAATTGATATTTATAACATGGCCAGGAATATATCAACGGCAGATGCTCAGAATGCACAGGCATTGAACAACGTAGGTATTCCTGCTCCAACGCCGTTTCCTTCTACCCTGAGCTCTATTTACCAGAATCCTTACTGGATAGTGAACCGCACTTCTATCAATGAAGTAAGGGACAGGATCATTGGCTTCTTAACCGCCAAATTTAAAATCACAGACTGGTTAACACTTTCCGGAAAAGCCAATCTTGACAAAACATTCGACCGTGGTGAAAACTCCATCTCTGAAGGAACTATTCTTTGGGGTAAGTCAGGCGGGGAGTACCAGAAGAATAATATTACTGTTTCAGAAAAATGGTTTGATGTAATGCTGGATGGAAATAATACAATCACAAGAGATTTAAAAATCAACTACCGTATTGGTGGTATCTTCCAGGACAGCAAGTATGATGCTAACAATCAAAACGCCAATGGCCTGAATGTTACCAATAAATTCAGTCTCAATTTTGCGAAAAGCCCTGCAGTTAGTTCTTCTTATATTCAAGTGCAGAATCAATCTGTATTTGGCCAGGCAAATATCTCATTCAAAGATGCCATATTTGTGGATTTGAGCGTTCGCAATGACTGGGTATCCACTTTGCCGAAGCCCTATTCCCTTTTATATCCCTCTGCGGGCATTTCAGCAGTACTTTCTGATCTGCTTACTCTTCCAAACGCGCTGTCTTTCTTAAAGGCAAGCATTAACTATGCACAGGTAGGTAATGGCGGCCGCTTCGGTTTGCTGAACTCAGTGTATAATTATGGACAGGGCGCTGGAAATGGATTTTTGCAGATTAGTTCAACGCTGCCGCTTCCCGGTCTAAAACCGGAAATAACCAAAAACCTTGAGTTTGGCGTAGAAGCCAGGTTTGTGAAAAACAGGATTGGTTTTACCGCTACTTATTACAAAAGTAATTCCATTAACCAACTGCTGCAGGTGGCATTGCCTGTTGCTACCGGCTTCTCCAACAAATACATCAATGCCGGAGACATCCAGAACAAAGGATTTGAACTGGTAGTTGATGGTTCTCCCATTCAGGGCAAAGATTTTAAATGGAATGTAACTTTTAACCTGGCGATGAACCGCAGCAAGGTGGTTTCATTGAGTGATGAAGTAAAAATATTCTACCTGGGGGGTGGTTTTGGCCGTTCTGCTACACCTGTTATTGAAGAAGGAAAAGCTTATGGCGATTTGTTGGCTTTCAAATGGGCTACAGATGCTAAAGGCAATCACGTGGTGGATGCTACTAATGGCAAACCCGTGTTAACTTCAGATCAGCAGTATATAGGTAATTTTAATCCAAAGGCAACCATAGGCTTCACCAATACGTTTGAGTATAAGAACCTCTACCTCCGTGTACTGGTAGACGGACGCTTCGGCGGAACCATGGTGTCTGGTACAGAAATGAATCTTGCGTTCAGTGGTATACCGGCTGTTACTGAAAAATACCGTGAAGGCGGCTGGAACCTGGGAGGCGTGGATGGAACAGGTGCAGCGGTATCCAAATCTATTACCGCACAGGATTTCTGGCAGATAGCTTCCGGCAAACGTTATGGTGCAGGCGATTTCTTTGCTTATGATGCCACTAATATCAGGATCAGGGAGCTTTCTATCGGATACAGCATCCCGGTTAAAAATACAAAGCTTATCAAAGCTGCGAAACTTTCCTTTGTTAGCCGCAACCTGTTGTGGTTGTACAGGGGGAAATCCAGGCTGAACATACCAGGCCTGGGTACACGCAAAATGTGGTTTGATCCTGACATGAGCCTGGGTAACGCTAATTACCAGGGTATTGAATACGGGGCATTGCCTGCCACCCGTAGCCTGGGTCTTAATTTACAGCTAACCTTTTAATCCAAACTTTTAATAACTGACAATATGAATCGAATAAAAAATTTTAAACACACCTATACCGCGGTATTCTGCTGTATGCTGTTGTGGTCATGTACCAAAAAATATGATTCCATCAATACAGACAGGAATACTGTAGCTACCATTGGTTCTGCAGAATTACCCTTCCTGTTTGCAAAAGCAGAGGCGTCCGCAGTACCCAATATCTGGAACTACCAGGTAGCACAGAATCTTTTTGCAGACCAGTATGCACAATACTTTGCCTGCACCGCTACTTATTTCCCTTCAGATCGTTTGAATATCAGGATGGACTGGGTAGGCGCCGCCTTTAACCCCATCTATACAGATATGGTACCGCAGTTGCAGTCAATTAAAAAAGCAGCCGCTGCCGGTTCTGCGGAAGCCGCCATTGCGGATATTGTTTGGGTACTGGGTTTTCACCGCGTAACAGATTACTGGGGACCGATTCCTTACTTTAACGCAGGCCAGGCCGGTAATTCAGTAGCGTACGATGCGCAGGATAAAATCTATGATGATTTCTTTAAAAAATTAGCTGCAGCAGTTGTTGTGTTGAAAACAAAAACCAGTGAAACTCCTTATGGAACTTTTGACCTGATTTATGGCGGTAACGTAAACAAATGGATAAAATTTGCAAATACGTTGCGTCTTCGTTTGGCAATGCGAATATCTAAAGTTGATCCTGCCCGTGCAAAAACTGAAGCTGAGGCTGCAGTTGCAGCGGGTGCTTTAACCGATAGCCCCGGAGAAGACGCATTACTTCAAAAAAGTTTGAAAGGAGATGATAATAATGGGCTTTCAAGAATGTCTGACTGGAATGAGTTCCGTATGAGTGCTTCAATGGAATCTGTTTTAAGTGGTTACAAAGATCCCCGTTTATCTGTTTATTTTCTTCCGG
>JANPGT010000302.1:0-10813 GCA_031424135.1 Chitinophagaceae bacterium | reverse complement strand
GATTTTAAAAAAAACCATGGGCAAGAATAGTAAAGACCATTAGGCTGCAATTAATTAGAAACACTTATGTACGGTGCTTTAAACATTCACCAGTGCAAAAACTGCTATCCATTTCGGTATCAACAGTACAGGCACAGATTTACGCAAAAGCTTGTATTGTTACCCAGGCTATTTATAAACAAGCCAGCGTTACACGTATTGTTTGCCGTTGTTGATATAACTGCTATTGTGTATTCAATAAACTTATTTGTCTTTGTTGCAAAGCATTATAGAACATATTGCCGCTGCCTGCGGAATACATCTTACCGCCTGTAACGCTGTACAGGGCGGAGACATCAATGAATGTTTTCAACTGCAGGCGGCAGGCAAATCCTATTTCCTAAAGTTGAATGATGCAGGCAGCTTGCCGGGTATGTTTGCCGCGGAAGCAGAAGGGCTGCAGGCATTGAGCAGCGGCAGTACAATGATAGTACCGCAAATCATACAATACGGTATCGAGCAAAACAAACAATGGCTTTTGCTGCAATGGTTAGAGAAAGGATCAAACCATAATAACCAGCTTAAAAACTTTGGCGCTGCACTGGCCCGCATGCACCAGCAACCGCAGGCCTATTTTGGATGGCCCCGGCATAATTATATCGGCAGCCTGCAGCAGGCTAATACGCAACAAGACAGCTGGGCCAGCTTCTACACGCAATGCCGGATAATGCCCCTGGTGAAATTATTATTAAATGCAGGTATTTTCTCACCGGAAGATCTTCAACTGGCGGATGTTTTTTGTACAATAGCGGGCAACCTGTTTCCGCAGGAGCCACCCGCCTTGCTGCATGGAGATCTATGGGCAGGTAATTACATGATAAGCACAACTGGCGAAGCTGCCATATATGACCCTGCGGTGTATTATGGCCACCGGGAAATGGATATTGGCATGACCGCTTTGTTTGGAGGATTCGGCCAAACATTTTATGATGGTTATAACGAAACATATCCCCTGCACGAAGGCTGGCAGCAGCGGTTGCCGCTAACGCAGCTATATCCGCTGCTGGTGCATGCCGTTCTGTTTAGCGGCCACTATGTGGAAAGTGCAAGGTCCATCTTAAAAAAATTTAACAATACCACCTGAAGGCACTTCCATAAATTGCTGGCATTTCAATTTCTATAAACCTCCTGCGCATGAATGCCTGTTGCAATACCTTCATCGCCATTGCCACAGGATTTGCGGTTATTTGCGGGTGTACAGAGCAACATTTGCCGCTGGTAATTGCATCGCCTGAAAAATTCCATATTCAGCTGCCTCTTACGTATAACAAGAGGGGAATTACCATAGCTACGTACTGGGGCCAGGAAAAAAAGGCACTGATGCTGAACCTCGACAATCATTCTCCCACCTGGGTGAACAATAATGTTATTGCCGGCAATGCTGCCATTAAAAAATCAAGCCATTTTCTATACAGCACTACTACGGCCGATGGCAAATCAATTTATGGCGATGTCTATGTTTGCGACAGTATCCGCATGTATGCCCTGACATTTAAGAACGTTGCTTTGTACAATATATCCACTCCCGAAAATGCCGGCCGCCCGGATGGTGTGATTGGTGAGAATATGATGCGTGAAGGCATCTGGAAAATT
Source organism: Chitinophagaceae bacterium (assembly GCA_031424135.1). Lineage (GTDB taxonomy): Bacteria > Bacteroidota > Bacteroidia > Chitinophagales > Chitinophagaceae > JACMLD01. The sequence continues at coordinate 9,181 of JANPGT010000302.1, read as the reverse complement.
GATTTTAACAACCGCCGGATGCAGTTTGCGTCCTCCTCCGATTTTATTGAAGGCTGGAGTGAGGCGGATATACTTCCCACCCGTTTTACAGGCGATGCCATAGAACTAGATTTTCAATTCAGCCATCACATCAGTCATACCCTTGAGCTGGACCTTGGCTACAATGGTTTTATTATGATGCCTGCGGATGTCTTTGCTTCCATTACCAGTGATAATAAGAAAATACAAAAAGATTCCATGCTGTTTTCAACACCGGCAGGCAACACTATTGTCGAGAACAGTATTGCCGCAGATAGTATTGGTATAGGACATCAATGGCTGGCCACACTTATTACCACCAACCCCACGGTGAAAGAAAACCTGGTGGGTCTGCGGTTTTTCTCCCGGTTTGCCTTTATCATTATGGATTACCCGCGGAAGCGGATCTATGTTTCCAAGGAAAGAAGGACTGGTACCGATGAAGTAGAATAAACCATTGCAGTCTATCTGCACAACAGGCATATTTTACTTTGTAACAGTTCATACCGCATTAATAACAATTCATACAAATACCTGATTTTATTGCATACCCCATCCGTTTTGTATGCAGTCGTCTCTTTATATTTGAAATCAAATCTACTGCTGGTGCTAAGATCCCTCCTGGCATTTGTTTGTTGTATGCAGCTGTTAACCGCCTTTGGGCAGGTAAACCAGCAATATATCTTTCACCACCTGGGGCAAAGAGAGGGGCTGCTGTCTGAAGAAACCAATGCTACCGCACAGGATGAAAAAGGATATATCTGGATTGCGGGGAAAAACGGTCTGCAGCGATACGATGGCCGCCGCCTGCTGGATTTCACCCATCTTGAAGGCGATAGCAGCAGCCTGCCGGACAACAATATTATGCAGCTGGAAATTGATAAAAAAAACAGGCTCTGGCTGCTCTCTTCCAATTATTCACTGGGTTATTTTGATGTAAACCATTTTTCATTTCACCCTGTCTCCGTAATTTATAAGAACCGTCCGCTGCGCAAAGCGCCTATAGAACTCAAGCTGGATCGTGAAAAAAATATCCTGGTACTGCTGTCCGGCGCTGCAGATAGCGTAAACGGCGTGCTGGGCTATGATGAAAAAAAGCAGGCTTTTTCCATTGCAGATAGCCGCTTTGCAGTGCCTGATGACTGGGACATTTTAAATTTCTCGTTTGACAGCCTGCAGGGAAACTGCTGGATTGGTACAAGCCGTGGACTGGTAAAATACGAACCTTCTACCGGCGTGCTTTCCTACCGCGGTCATAACCGCAGCAAAGACCCGGCAATAGAGGCGTTGCAGGGGTTTAACATGGTTGCTTTTACCTGTACAGACAAACTACACAGCACCTGGCTGGTGAGCACGGATGCAGAAGGTAAAAAAGCACACCTCATAAAATACACAGCAGCATCGGGCAAGCTGGTGGATTATTACGAAATCATCAATGCAAGGATCAATAACGTTTATCATACCATCAATGGACTTGAACAAGCCGGCATGCCGGGAACAGTGTGGGTCACCGGCCGCAATCTCTTTATCAGTGCCGCAGACCAGCCTTCATTTATACCGACAGATGTTCCGGGCGAATTTTCTATTCATTACGACGAAATAAATAACCTTATGCCAGACCGCGAAGGAAGTATGTGGATCAGTACCAACCGCGGACTCTACCATACCAATCCTTCCTCCTCTATCTTTAATTACACCGTAAACAGGAAACCGGGCAGTAACAATAATTATACTTCAGACGTAGTTGACTTTTTGCACCTTCCCAATAAAAACATATTGGTAGCTGGCTGGGGAGATGGATTGTTTGAGTACGACAGTAATTTCAATCCTGTAAAAAGTGAAATTGCTGAGCAGGCAGCAAAACTGGGCGAAAAGCAGCCCTGGGCGCTGCACCGCTGCAGTAACGGCGATATATGGTCGCCCAATCAAAACGGGGTCATCTTTGTTTATCATGCTGCCACCCACAGCACCCAAAAAATTCATGATCCCATTTTTGACAATAAAACTATCCGCCAAATAGCAGAAGACAGGAACGGCAATCTCTGGTTCAGCACCCAGGGCCTGCTACTGATTAAATGGATAAAAGCCAGCAACCGCTTTCAGGTAGTAAGAAAAACCAATACACCGGTATTCAGGCTGTATGCAGACAAAAAAGGCGATATCTGGGTGGTTGCAGACGAAGTATTAAAATTAGATATTGAAACGGGTGCCGTCATTTCCAGGTACAGCACCGGCCCGGCTGATGGAAAGCATTTGCTGTCTGGCGACATTACAGACATTATTCAATTTAATGATACCAGCTATATCATCGCCAGCCGGGGTTTAAATATACTCTTCCCCAACAGCGGAAAAATCCTTTACCATACTACCGCCAATGGCCTGCCCTCTGACTATATTTCAAATATCATTGCAGATAAAGCAGGTAATCTCTGGATAGCCACCGAGAACGGTGTGTGCTGCCATAATTTCAAAAAAAATGAACTGCACATCTACAGTATTGAAGACGGACTTTACAACAGCGCCTTCACCCCCACCAGCAGCACATTACTGAACGATGGGCGCATTGTATTTGGTACCAACCACAATATCATGGTGTTTGACCCCGGCGCTACCCGGAACGATGGACCGATGCCTGCTTCACGTGTAGAGATTACCGGTATCAGTGTAATGAACCGTCCGCTGCGGCTGGACTCTCTGCTGCAGCTTGATAAGATTGAACTGGATTACAACGAAAATTCTCTGGCCATTGATTTTTCCACGCTTACCTATACATTGAGATACGATATTGCCTGGATGATGGAAGGGCTGGATAAAAACCCGATACCCGCGCTGGGCAGAGCTGAAGCAGTGTATTCTTACCTGCCACCGGGCAGCTATACCTTTAAAGTGGGTGTGCCGGATGCCAATGGAATTATTACGAAATTCTCTTCCATTCAGCTTACTGTACGTGCGCCCTTCTGGAAAAGGGCAGAGTTTTATATGGTACTGATATTGATGGCAGCGGCCCTGGTATGGTGGATAGACAGGGAAAGAATCAAAAGGATAAAAGACATGCAGCAGATGCGCAACAGCATTGGGCAGGAACTGCACACAGAAGTAAGTACCACCCTGAATACCATTACCCTGCTGAGTGAAATAGCTGCCATGAAAACAGGTGTAAATCCTGAACTGTCAAAAGATTATATCCAGCAGATAAAACTCAAGAGCAGATCTACTGTTGCCGCCATGGACGATGTAATGTGGAGCATAGACCCTTCCAACGATTCTATGCAGAAAACAGTAGAACGAATGCAGGAAATAGCCGATATGGTGAAACACGAATATGACACTGCTGCAACGGTTACCATAGAGAAAAATATATTGCCCTGCATGCTTTCCATGAAAGAAAGGCTTGAGTTTATACTGATCTATAAAAAAACCATCCTGCTGATGGGAGATGAACTGCAGGCAAAACAGATCGCCATTTCGCTTGCAATGGCCGGTAAAGATCTTGTTATGACAATTAACGCACAGGGCCCGGCCTTGTTCCGTACAGATAAAACAACACGTATACTGGAGGAAATAAAAGGCCGCGCAGCTGCCATCTGTTTTCTTTTCGATATCCGCGAATCTGCCACAGCCATTACGGTTACTACCGTGGTAAAGAAACAGCAGCCTTTATAAACAAGGCTTGCCCAGCAATTTCTTAAATCATTTCCCTTCTGCTTTGCTAATTGCCGCCACGCCAAAGGTTTACAGCAGCATTACCAGTTCATACAGGCAATCTGTCATTTCGTACACAACTGCATTGATGCCGTGCTTATTCAAAAATAATTTGCAGCCGCATTGTAGCAAACATCCTGACTCATTGAGCAGGTATTTAATTTTTAAGCAATCATTTTTCATTACCATTAAACTTTATCAACTATGCGTTCTTCCCTTTTATTCATCGCTTTTATAGCAGGCGCACTGGCCATTGCCGCAGCAGCCTGCACCAATTCGCAGGGCAATACCGCCGTGGCCGCTGTAAAACTTGATTCAGCTGCCAGGGTGCTCCGCGGGGAATACCTGGTAAATGCTATTGGCTGCGACGACTGCCATTCCCCCAAACGCATGGGCCCGCAGGGGCCGGAGATTATTCCTGAACTGCGTTTATCCGGCTTCCCGCACAACGGGCAACTGCCCCCCATAGATACTTCAGAAGTGAAAAAAGGATGGGCGCTGCTGGCGCCGGATCTAACCAGTGCAGTAGGCGCCTGGGGTGCTTCTTTCGCCGGCAATATTACCAGCGATGCCACCGGAATCGGCAACTGGAAAGAAGAAAATTTTATCCGCGCCCTGCGCGAAGGTAAATACAAGGGCATTGCCAATGGCCGCAACCTGCTGCCACCCATGCCATGGTTTGCCTATAAAAATATGAGCGACGAAGACCTGATATCCATTTTCGCCTACCTGAAAACAACAAAACCGGTAAGCAATGTGGTGCCTGCACCCAAAACATTTGCCGAGCTGAAATAATTAACCAATAATAACCAACCCCGTAATACTACAGGGTTGGCTATTGTTTTCAAAACCAGTTAAACTGATTCTTATGCGACGTTTCAAAAAAATACTAAAATGGACCTTTCTCGTTTTGCTGGCACTCATCATTGGTGTTGGCGCTATAACTGCTGCCCGGCAGAACATTAAATACACCGCTCCCTATCCAGGCGTGAAAGCTTCTTCAGACAGCACTTCCATAGCAAGGGGTAAACACCTGGTCACCAGTGCAGCGCATTGCGCAGATTGCCACAGTACTACCAACACAGATTCTTTGTTGAAACTGGGACAGGAGCCCGTGCTGAGTGGTGGTGTTGCTTTTAATTTACCTGTGGGTACTATTTATTCTGCCAATATCACTTCAGATTCAACTTATGGCATTGGTAGATATTCCGACGCGGAAGTTGCCCGTGTGCTGCGCTATGGCGTTCGCCCCGACGGCAAAGCCGTTTTTGATTTTATGCCCTTTCATAATATCAGTGATGCGGATTTATCCGCTATACTTTCTTACGTGCGTACCCAAAAGCCGGTAGCCATACCCAAACCTGCCAATCAATTGAACATTGCAGGCAAAGTGGTGAACGCATTCCTGGTAAAACCGGTAGGGCCCTCAGAACCCATTGCGGCAACCGTAACACCAGATACCACGGCCGCCTATGGAAAATACCTGGTACTGAATGTGGGCAATTGCAGTGGCTGCCATACGAAGCACAGCATCAGCGGGACCCCCACCGGCGAATTGCTGGCAGGTGGCGGCCTTATGCCCAATGGAATGATAACACCCAATCTTACTCCAGACAGTACAGGCCGCCTGTTTGGCTGGTCGCAGCAAACATTCATCAACCGCTTTCATATGGGTAAGCTGAATCCCAAAAGTGAAATGCCCTGGAACTCGTTTCAGAGAATGAATGACAATGAACTGAAAGCTATTTACAATTACCTGCAAACGGTAAAACCGGTAAAGACAGCGCTGGTAAAAAAATAGCAGTGCCGGCAAATTATCTTCAACCAATACGCCAAAAGATCTACTACTATGGAAACTAAAGTTATACTGCTGCTTACCATGTTGCCTTACAGTATTGTTGTAAGTCAGTCTTTTTATTACATCATTTCGCTGCGGAACGTGCAGCAGCAAATGCCCGCAAAGGAATACATCGCCTTCAGGCAGCTGACCGATAAAAACTTCCGTGCAAAATTCAAATGGGTGGTATATGCAGCATTGATTACTAACCTGCTGCTGGTCATTGCCTGCTTCATTTATTTTTCCGGCTTTCTTTTAACCTGCGCAGTGCTGGCCCTGCTGGCCTTACTGGCAGATACCGGGCTAACTGTAAAAGGCAACCTTCCCATTAATGACATTATCAATACCTGGACTACAGCGCAGTACCCGCCTGACTGGGCCCGTTACAGAACCCGCTGGCTGCAGGTTTTCAGCTGGCGGCAGCTGGCAAATATCAGTGGATTCATAAGCCTTTTGGCGGCGGCTGTTTTTTCCTGACGACGCCCGGTTCAGACGGCAACAATTCATACCGGCTTTTCCTCAATTCATTCAAAACCTGGTTCAATTAGTGGCTGCCGAAAGTCAACAATCCGTAAAACTCAGTAATTTGTACAAGAATGAAAATAAAGCTGCCCCAATACAATGGCACAGACAACCTGGTAATGCTGCTGGCAGCACCGGTTTTTGCGCTTGTGTTGAATTCAATTATCCTGGGCAGTAAATATTTCAGCAACTGGAAAATCTTCCTGGCGGCTACCCTGTTGAGTGCAGGTGCCACCTGTATTGATTTCATTGTATGCGGCTGGGTGGCCGTTACCCTGAAAGCACGCTTTCCGTCTGAACAGCAGGTGATAGAACGGTTAACGCTGATGATTACTACTTTTTTGATCATCAGTGGTCTATTTTTATACTCTTTGTTCCGCGGTTACGAATTAATAGCGGTGCTTAACTATCAATTTAATGAACCGGGATTTGTGTGGAGTTATTTTACCCTTGGTATTATTAATATTTTTCTCACTTTCCTGATGGAGGGTATTTCCAGGTACAAAGACTGGGAAAAAAACCGGCACGAAACCGATGAGCTGAACAGGGCATATAAACAAAGTCAGTTACAGGGACTGAAAAGCCAGGTAAACCCACACTTTCTGTTCAACAGCCTGAACTCGCTGAGCAGCCTTATACAGGATGATGAAGAAAAAGCAGAACGCTTTCTGGATGAAATGAGCAAGGTGTACCGGTATATGCTCCGCAACGACGAAGACCAGCTGGTGCAACTGGATACAGAACTCAAATTCATTGCATCTTACCTTCATTTGCTGAAAGCCAGGTATGGCGAAGGGCTGCAATTGGAACTGCTGGTAGCTGAAGAAGACAAATTGAAATTGCTACCCCCCCTGGCATTGCAGGTAATTATTGAAAACAGTTTTTCGCAAAATATAATCAGCAAATCAAGTCCGCTGGTGATTAGTATTACCTCTGACGGCAGCGGCGTGCTGGAAATAAAAAATAATATACAACCCAAGTCCATTACAGACGCCATGGATTTTGAAGCCGGGCTGGACAACCTGGTAAAAAAATATGAGCTGTTGAACAGGCCTGTAACCGTGACCGATTGTTGCACCCAGCACAGGATAATCAGGCTTTCATTAATCACCAAAAAAGAGGAGGCAGTGGTATGAAACTGATGAAACCTCCCCGGCTGGAACTATTCTCTTTCCTGGCGTCTATGCCATTGATTGCCGTTGTGTTCAACCAGATATTGTTTGAAGAACGCCTCTGGAAAGAGGCCAGTATATGGTTTATTTCTGTTCCACTGATTTTTATTATGGGTACCGGTTCCTGGTATTCGCACATTGTGTATGATAACTGGGCAGAAAAAAAATATCCCTGTCTGCACGAAAGCCGTCAACGCATCATCAGTAAACTATTGGTCCTGGTTATCATTATGCCTCCTTCGGTGCTGCTGATATTTTTTGTGTATGATTATTTTCACCTGTTTGGTTACCAGCTTAAGACCATCCACCTGGTAAAAGGCCTGGTGCTGGGCTGGTCTGTTAACCTTATTTTTGAAACCCTGTACGAGGCAGATTTTATGTTTTCCAAATACAAGGAAACAAAAGCAGAAAAGGAAACCATTGAGCAATTGTCTGTTGCCCAGGAATTCGACACCCTGAAAAGCCAGGTAAACCCGCATTTCCTTTTTAACTGTTTCAATACCCTGTCCTCGCTGATAACCGTAGACAAACAAAAAGCCGAAGTTTTTTTAAATGAACTCAGCAAAGTATACCGTTACCTGCTGCGCAATAACGAGGAAGGCGTAAGTACCGTAGAAAACGAAATAAAATTCATCCGGTCTTATTATAAACTGCTGCAGACAAGGCATGGTGAAGCCGTACAGCTGAATATACAGATAGACAAAAGATATGATGCCTATTTGCTGCCCTCGCTTACACTGCAATTGCTGGCAGAAAACGTGGTTAAACACAATGTACTGTCTAAAAACAAACCACTGGTGATTGACATCTTTACTACCGCCGCCAATAAACTGGTGGTGAACAATAACCTGCAACGGCGCAGTGTAAAAGCGCCCAGTAACAATGTAGGGTTGCAGAACATCAAAGCAAAATATGATTTGCTGAAGCAACCGGGTTTCCAGGTAATAGAAGACGATAAGAATTTTACTGTAGTACTGCCACTTATCTGGAACAACAGCAGCAGCCGGAGAGACAATTTACTTTCAGAAAATAAAACAATCACAAAATAACAGTAACATGAAAATACTTATCATAGAAGACGAAGAACTGGCAGTAAAAAAACTCCAGAAAACCCTTGCCAGCACCGCGGCCAATGCGGAGATTGTAGGTACTACAGACAGTATTAAAAGCAGCGTGGAATGGCTGCAGCAAAACCCTGCTCCGGACCTGATACTGATGGACATTGAACTGGCCGATGGACAGAGCTTCGAAATATTCAATCTGACCGAAGTAAAAAGCCCGGTCATATTCACCACTTCCTATGACGAGTATGCCCTGAAAGCATTTAAAGTAAACAGCGTTGATTACCTGTTGAAACCGGTTCAGAAAGAAGAACTGCAGGCGGCCCTGAATAAGTTTACCAAACTACGGAGCGATACCAAATCAGATATTAATATAGACAGCCTGGTAAAAGAACTGCAGCAGAAATTGCAGCACAAGGAATACCGTAAACGCTTCCTGGTAAAACATGCACAGAAATTGGTAAGCATAGAAGTAGATGATATTGCCTATTTCTACAGCGATGGCCGGCTGAATTTTTTTAAAACCACCGATAACCGCAAGTTTGTAGTAGACTATACCATGGACGAGCTGGAAGAAATGCTGGACCCCGAAAAATACTTCCGTATCAGCCGCTCTTTCTATGTCTCTATCAACAGCGTAGACAAAATTGATGACTATTTCGGCAACCGTTTAATCCTGGGCATAAAACCGGTGGTAGATAAAGAAGCGCTGGTAAGCAGGGAGAAAGTAACAGAGTTTAAAAAATGGCTGGGGAAATAAACAGGTTGGGAATACCGGTCTGATCTCCGGTACCGACCGGTATTCCTTTCGCAACGATTTTCTCTGGTAGTCCGGACTTTGGCGCCTATGCAGTCATTTTAACCCACCG
>JANPGT010000301.1:0-6896 GCA_031424135.1 Chitinophagaceae bacterium | reverse complement strand
CACCGATGCTATGCTGCTTTATCCAACAGGCATGGCAGTAAAAACCCATACCCTGCATCCGCAAATTGATGCGGCTGATTTCAATGCAGGCTTTCAAACTATCAAACCAACTGATCTTGAAATGAGGGAGGGGATGGGACTTGTTTCTTTTGTATGGTTTAAAGTGGAGCTCACTATACCTGCCACCATTGGTAAATTGACTATTGAAGGTTCCACAGCCGTATTTGAAATGGTAGTTGATGATTACAGTGAAATTTGGGTAAACGGCCGGCAATCGCACAGCTTTGGGCAGAGTGGTAGTGGCGTGGTGCCGGGATACAACACACGTAACAGGGTAGTGCTCACCAATCATGCAACACCTGGTGATCATTTTTCAATTGCCGTGCTGGGCATCAACGGACCACTGGGCAAGATTCCAGACAATTATATATGGGTGCGTAATGCAGTAGTAGATTTTTATACTGCCCCGCCGGGGAATGCAGCCTGGAAGGATATGGGTAAAATTTATACCCTCGACACAGGTTTAAACAGCATCATTGCGCCCGGCACAAAAGTGGAAAAACTGGCGGATGGGTTTTCTTTTACCGAGGGCCCGGTATGGCACCCCGATGGTTATTTATTATTCAGCGATCCCAATACCAATACCATCTACCGTTATAACCCGGTTAACCACAATGTCACCGTATACATCAGCCATAGCGGCTATACAGGCGCAGATATTGGTGATTACGGCCAGCCTGGATCAAATGGTTTGGCCATTGACAAAGAAGGCCGTTTGATTGTTGACCAGCATGGTAACAGGCGTGTGATCAGGCATGAAAAGAAGGGGCCGGTGACTGTTCTGGCAGATAATATTAACGGTAAGCGTTTTAACAGCCCCAATGATATTGTATTAAAAAGCGATGGTAGTATTTATTTCACGGATCCTCCCTATGGTTTGCCTGGATTTTTTAATGACGCTAATAAAGAGCTGGATTATTCAGGTGTATTCCTGGTTAAAAATGGCAGGGTGCAATTGGTGAGCAGGGATCTGGGTGGTCCTAATGGACTGGCATTTTCTCCCGACGAAAAATATCTTTATGTCACGAACTGGGATATACGGGACATCCATCATACGAAAACTTTGTGGCGTTATGAAGTACAGGCCGATGGAACATTGAAAAACGGAAAGGTATTTTTCGACTGGAATACTACTGAGGACGAGGAAGCGCTGGATGGAATGAAAGTAGACAGGCAGGGCAATCTGTTTGTATCGGCACCCGGTGGCGTTTGGGTGCTGTCGCCTGCCGGCAAATTACTCGGAAAAATAGTAACGCCGGAGCGGCCGGCTAATATGGCCTGGGGTGAAGATGGTAAAACACTATACCTGACGGCACATACGGGCTTGTATCAAATAAGGGTAAATACAGGTGGCAAGTTTAGTTGGGAATAAGTTAAAATATGGTCAACACCGGTGAGAGGAAAGCAAGGGCTTTCCTTTTTTATTGATGAAAGCCGTATAGCTGACAATTTAATAGCTGCATGCTGCATAGATTAGTAGTATCATATAAAAATTAGTTATGTCTTTACCTGCATTTAAAGACCGGCAGGTGCTTATTACTGCCGGCCCTACTAAAGAGGCCATAGATCCTGTCCGCTTTATCAGCAATCATTCATCCGGAAAAATGGGTTATGCAATCGCTGCAGCCTGTTTAGCGCAGGGGGCTTTTGTTACACTTGTAACCGGTCCGGTTGGTCTGGAGCTGGAGCACCCCCATCTTACTAAAATTAAGGTGGAGTCTGCTACCGATATGTGGATTGCCTGTCAGCAGTATTTTGCGTTAACGGATATTGCCATTTTTGCTGCAGCAGTGGCGGACTATCGCCCGGAGATGGCGGCAATACAAAAAATAAAAAAACAGGAAGATAGTTTCACTATTAAAATGGTGAAAAACGTAGACATTGCCTATGAGTTTGGGAAAGTGAAAACAGCATTACAGGTGGCTGTTGGCTTTGCACTGGAAACGGAAAATGAACTGGTGTATGCCACCGGTAAATTAAAGAAAAAGAATTTTGATATGGTGGTATTGAATTCTGTAAATGATGCCAATGCCACTTTTGGATTTGATACCAATAAAGTCACCATTGTAAAAAACGATGGAAGCATTATTCCCTATGCGTTGAAAAATAAAAGCCAGGTAGCAACCGACATCATAACGCAGGCCGGCATTTGTCTTGCTGTTAAAATTGAGCAGGTGATGAATGAAAATGTGGCGGCGTATGAAATGATGTACTGGTAAACTGCAGTAAGAACCAAACAGGTATATGGATGTAAATTTGAATGGATTATTTCGCTTATTTCACGGCCATGCAATCAGCCGAAGTAAGACCGGGAAATAGTAGCTCGCGTTTTGAGATGGGGTTAATTTGGTTTTTACTGCTGTATAAGATAATCCAGTCGCCGTATTGTACGGCTTCAGCTTCCAGCGAGACCGGTTCGGCTACAAAATCCTTTACCGCTTCATTCATTTTTTCTCCACGTGGGCCTGCCAGCAGGTAGTAATTTGCCTGACCTGCAGTATTCACTACACGCAATACCGGTGGTATGCCGCCCAGGATGCAGCGTATAGCACAGTCTTTGTGCGCCTTGCCCTGCCCCGGTTTCATTACGCCAAAATAACATTTGGGATCAACAATTTCGCCTTTGATGGTCATTTTGCCCAGGTCTTGCTTTTCCGGGAATAAATCTGCTGCTGCAATAGCACCAATAGCCGTTACCGGATTTTCATTGCTGTCTACCTGCAATAATAATTTGCCATCGTTGTACAGTAATGTTCCTCTAAGGGTTATGGCTTTCTGCTGAAAGGAGGTATTTGTTTTGCTTTCAATGCCTGCTATAACGCCGGCTGCACCCATTTTACCAAAACCTACCAGGGGAACGGTAATATAAGATAGCCGGCCAAGAATATCCCTGCCATTAATTATTTTAATCAATGGTACCGGTTCATTGAAATAAACACCCTTAACCTCTGTGAGTACGCCAAATTCAAAATTGCCAGTGGAAAATTTCTTCTGGAACAAGCTTAATGAAATACCGGCTGCTATCACACCTATTAGTAATACCAGCAATGTTTTCCTGGTATGCCTGGCAAATGATGCAGGCGCCTTTGGCATCCATCCTATATAAAACTCGTTGTTCATGTTTTTTATTTTAAATAATAGTAATGCCAGGGCGTTCTGTCCCCTCAGGGAAGGGGATGGGGTTTAGCCATACGGCTGTTCCGTCAACCCTGATATCATAAGTGCTTACTTTTTCTTTAAAAGGTGGCGGTGACTGGCCGTTATGCGGCAGATACTGGTAGCCATGCCAGGGGCAGGTAATACAGCCATCAATGATTTTTCCTTCGCCCAATGGACCACCCTGGTGTTTGCAGACATTGTGAATAGCGAATAGTTGGTTGTTGAATTTGTAGATGGCTATTCTTTCCTGGTCAATACAAAATATTTTGGCCCTGTCTGGCTCCAGCGCGTTGGTTTCGCAGACATAAAAATATCCTTCCTGCTGCAGTTCATAGCTGATATTGTCTTTTTTTATCTCCCTGCTGCCCGCTGCCAGGTGAAGTATTACCAAGGTAACAGCACCCGCGGCCATCATAATGATAAATACCGGATGCGTCTCGTACTGCACCGCGCCCAGCATTACATGTAATACTATCAGTAAATACGCCAGGTATACAAACATGTGCAGGGTCTTCCAGGTTTTGGGCGATAAATTGTGCAGCCAGAAATCGTGGCTGGTGGCGGCCATTACCATTAAGATCACCAATGCAAAAAATCCCAATGCCTGGAAAGGAAACTGCGGTAAGGAACCAAACTGTGTATTGGAACTAAAGAGGGAAACAAAAGGATTTGTATTGCCCAGCGCATGGAACTGGAAAATACTGAAACTACCGTGTACCAATGCAATGGTGAACATGGTTACGCCCATGTGGCGCCGGTTGTAAAGCAGGGGCAGGAATTTATGATTGAGGCGGCACAGCGGGCCGATGCTTAATATAACATGCAGCAGCAGCAAGGCCAGTGTTGAAGTGGACCGGATCAACGCCGTTTCAAAAGTATAGTCAGGATTACTGATGGCGGTTACTGCAATGAACAGCAGCAGGTAAATGCTGCAGAAGCCGGCCATCAGCCAGTCGTAGTATTTTTTCTGCCGGTTCCAGCCAACGGCGGTATAAGACGTACTCATAATTCTTTTTTTACCTGCGCGGGATGTTTAAAAATGAATCCTGTCTATTATTTGCCCATGTATAAAATCATACAACAATAGTTCACGGATGGAGGCAGCATCAGCAGGTAGTACAAAATGATAGGTTCCCATGGCTTCAATCCGGCCAATCAGTTGCCCATTCCTTACATCAGCCGATCCTTCCGGTACAGTATAGATGGTGCAGGTGGGTACTGAAAGGATCTGTTTATTTATCCATTCCAGCTGGAAACTGCTGTTGTTGTCTCTTCTTATATGCACGGTGTAATTTTTATTTTGTGCGGTTTTTTCAATGAATGGGTATGCTACTGTAGTGGCTGGTTGCAGCAGTGTATCCGTTGCTGCTTTGGGTGTAGCCAGCCTTGCACCGATGATTCCGGCCAACAACAGCACCATGAGCATTGACCAGATCTGTAAATGTCTTTTTCTTAAGCTTTTAATCATGCTGAGCTATTTATTGCGAGTAATGAAGGCGGGCAAAGCTGTTACCGCCGCATTTTTAGCCATTTTTTTAACAACAATGGCCACAGCAGGGTAACGCCCGGTAGTATAATGATACGAAAGCCAATACCAGTTTCCCTGGCGCCTTCATCTATTACTGTAATTCCTTTAATAATAAAAAAAATGGCAAAACCCAACCCACAGAACAGGTAGGTGGCTGTTACCAAAAGACAAATGACAATGATGGTTTCCATTCTTTATTTTTCTATCAGTAATACACTGTTAAAGCCCGACAATCCATCTGGTTCACGAAAAGGGTTGTCCGTATCCTCCATCCAAATCCGTTCATCAATCAAAAATTTGTACTGGTACCTGCCTGGCGGTAATAGCGGTATTTCTATTCTCCACAGACCGTTTTTATGTGGTTCCATCAGCAATATATCCTGCGCCCAGTGATTAAAGGAGCCTGCCAGTGAAATCTGCGATGCACAGGTATTATGCATAATAAACTCAATTGATTTTTTCTTTTTATTGATATAAGGAGATTCATGCTGTTTCATAATTTCCTCCCGTTTTAACACTTGTAAAATGGCTTTTCTTGGTTGAATAACACCGAATCCCTGCCGCTCTGCCGCTATTTGTGGGACCCGTTTTGCAGACGAGAAAAGAATACTTCGGATATTGGAGGGCGCCAGTGACGCATTAATTTCCAGCAATTGTGCAATAACAGCGCAGACAATGGGTGCGGCAAAGGAAGTGCCATCAACATGCATATAGTGCGGCGAAATATATTTACACCGCTGTATACGGCTTATAATGGATGCTCTTACATAATTTATATCAGTTGTACTGTTAACGGCCGGGTCTAATTGTGTATGATGGATACTTTCCTGCAAACGGTTCAGTAATGCGTCATCGCTGGTATTAACCAGCTCATATAAAGTTACTGCTTCTTTTTGTTCTATGGTGCCGGGTAATACAGGTGCCGCAATCCATATGGCATGGGCCAGCATTTCCGGTTTCATTACCGCATCGGCTGTTTTGCCATAAGAGGAATGATAAGCTGATTGGTTTTGACCGAGCTGATTATCATCGTCAAGACCGCCTACAGCTATTACGTGGAGGGCATTGGCAGGTGGTTTGATTTGTGCATTTTCATCATTGCCCACCGCGGCCACCACGGTAATGCCTTCCGCAATCAACGCTTCTGCCAGCTGGTCTATTTCACTTTCTTTATATGCGACCGCTTCGTCATCACCCAGGCTCATGTTCACAATACGTATATCATATTGTTGGTGGTGTCGCAGCACCCATTGCAAAGCTTTCACAATATTTTTCCTGCTGATATGGCCGGATTCGTCCTGCACTTTTAAAAGTACCAGTGCTGCATCACTCGCGATGCCTTTATACAGGCCATTGCTAAGTATGCCATCGCCTGCGCATACTACGCTGGTCATGGTGCCATGCCAGTTTCCTCCCTGGGCGCCAGCAATGGACGCTGTATCGCAGGATGGCGTGTTCTCCAGCGTAATATCTATCATTGCTTTAATCCTGTTCCGGTGTATTGTTATATCCGGATGCGGATAAAAACCGCTGTCGATAAAACAGATGGTTACGCCTTTTCCGGTAAAGCGGGGATCTGCATCCAGGCGCAGGCCGGTAGGCAGTATAATAAAATCATCGGCGCTCTTAATAGAGAAATGGGGCCCAATCTCCGGCAATATCCGCTGTTCCCGGATGACTGCGGTATGATAGTAATCTACACAGCGGCTGCAAACGCCATCGTTTTCTGCCCAGGCCGGATGTTGTTCTTTAAGGCGTTCGATCACCAGTCTTTCGCTGTCTATATGAAAACGATAAAGCAGCTTGTCTACCGTATCATTACACAAAGGACATATTTGCTGTTGGCTGGCATTCATACCACACAAAGAAACCACAGTGTATGAATAGTGATTGTCGGGCGCTTGACTAATACGTTTTTATTTTACCATTTCCATTATCAGCAGGGCATGCCCGTCTTTGTCTCTTACAATAAAAGCACTGGTTTGTTTTCCTTCTTTAGTTTTCAGGGTCACCAATCCCTTTGAAATAAAGCTGCTGCCGGCGTCCTTTAATTTCTGAAACAATAAAGCCGCGTCTTCTACTACCAGGCTGGTTTGCCAGTGCCAGATATCATCTGTCCTTGAATCTGCAGGGTAGGGTTTGCCGGGGC
>JANPGT010000300.1:0-3132 GCA_031424135.1 Chitinophagaceae bacterium | reverse complement strand
TCAAGGCCATGGGTTGGGGATCGGGTATATAGGTGAAAAAGGCGAAACAGTTGATATTTTATACAATCCGAAACACCCTCATGATTTTATTATTAAGAATAATTTGGCTTTAAATAAATATTCACCTCCCATTAAAATTTTTATTCTGGCAATTGTACTCTTTTGCCTGATAATGGGGTGTTTCCTTTTTTGAGATGATGTAATGTTGTTGTTCCCATTTTACCGGCATCGATTGCACAACTACTTTTTATCCCTACCAATATCCAGCTTCCCTTATAGCTACCAGCAGTGCCGCTGTCTGGACGGCTATTGTGCAACCAAATAGGGCTTAATCTTCTCCAGCAATTCCGGTGTAACAGTGGCCAGCTGCAGCAAATCATCTGCCGATTTAAATGCTCCATGCTGCTGCCGGTATTGTACAATAAGGTTGGCCAGGTTCCAGCGGATATAGGGATGCTGCTTCAGTTCATTGGCATCGGCGGTATTAATATTGATTTGCTTTATTACTTGCCGGTTACACTGCAGCAAAGGTTTTATTCTATCGAACGTGCTGTCTGGTAATCCATAGGTTTCTGCTACCTGCTGCACCCCATAAAAACCACCCAGCTTATCCCTGAAATTTACAATGCGCGCCGCCAGTTTACTGCCAATACCGGGTAAAGCAATGAAAGCAGCTGTATCGGCGGTATTGATATCAATTATCGCAGGTGCAGCAAAACGCTTTTCAGGATACACCGGCTTTTCCACAGCCGCGTATTCCTTCTTTTCATACTTTTCATCAGCAGCAGCAGCAGTCGTTCCAGCTATTTTTACCCAGGGGAGCAGGCGTGCATAATCGTCTTTAAACAGCCCATAAATTTTACCGATGTCTTCCGGCCGCCTGAACCTGCCCCCTTTTGCCAGATAATTCTGAATGGTAGCAGCCGTTTTATCGCGGATGCCGAGGCGTTTCCAGCCAGCAGGGTCCAGCGTATTGGGATCGAAATAAAACAGCGTACTTTTTTCTGAAGGATGTTTTTTAGAAGAAGCGTACTTCTGTGAGAAAGTGGGCTCTTCCGTGTACTGATTTCCGGCAGAATCAGCCTGCTGCAATTGCAACATCTGCCGGCGCAGCTTTTCCACTTCTTGTTTGTTGGGAGCAGGTATTTTTTTAACCGGCCAGATGTATGGCAACAGCACTACCAAAAAAATAAGCGCCAGCAGCACCATCACGCCAACGCGATCTTTCTTTGTAAAGCGCAGGTAGTCTTTTACAAATTTTTTCCACATAGAAATAAGGTGACCGGAAAGTACAGCTATTTCTGCAAACAGTTTTGTGGAAACGCCTTAAATTTTTACTTGAAACGTATCATACGCAAGCCCGGTACCGTTGGGGAGCTCCCGGATAACATCGTCATATTTGCCCATCTGGTGGCTCACGTGGGTAAACCAGGTCTGCGGCGCCTGCAGTTCCTGTGCCGTGGCGATGGCTTCCTCCAGGGAAAAATGTGAAACATGCTTTTCTTTACGCAGCGCATTCAACACCACCACTTGGCTGCCCCTTATCTTTTGTTTTTCCGATTCCTCAATGCGGTTGGCATCTGTGATATAAGTAAACTTTCCAAAACGGAAAGCCAACACCGGCATTTTCATATGCCAGACCATTACCGGCGTAATGGGTATATCGCCTACCACAAACGGTTCAATATCTATAGGATTAAGGGTAATCTCCGGCAGTCCGGGATATTTGGTGTCTGTAAACGCGTAGGGAAATTCACGGATAATTACTTCCTGTGTAAGTTCATTGGCATAGATGTTCATAGGTTTGCCACTGAAAAAATTAAAGGCCCGCACGTCATCCAGTCCGGCGATATGATCTTTATGCGGATGGGTAAAAACAATAGCATCCAGGTGTTTTACCCCTGCCCTTAGCATCTGGTACCTGAAATCGGGTCCAGCATCTACCGCCAGGGTGGTAGTGGCCGATTGCACCAAAATACTGCAGCGCAACCTTTTGTCTTTGGGATTGGTGGAGGCGCAGACTTCACAAGGGCATGCTATCATGGGAACGCCACCGCTGGTGCCGGTGCCAAGAAATGTTATGGTTAGTGGAGGATAAGACAAACTGCTTGTATTCTTGTTGTGTACTAAGAAAAGATGCTGCCGAAAATACCGGCAAAGGACTAAAGACTTTGAACTGCAGACTAAGAACTATTTTTCTTCTTCTTCAAACTTCGCCAGCACTTCCAGGTAGGTCTTTCTTGCCTCCGGTGAAAGCAAGTCTGGCGTTATATTCAGTTGGGGAACAATGTCCACCAAAGTATTGATTCGGCCCTCCATTTGCAAAAACTTGTTTAACACCACCACCTTGCGTTCTTCCAGTATGCAATACCCGCTTTGGAAATTACCCCTTTCATAACGCACCACGTACCCGGTTTCATCCAGTATTTTCTCTATTTTATCCAGCGCTGTCTGATTGTATTTCATATCCTTGTGTTCTAAGCAATTTTACCTGCCGCAAAATTAAGTCCATGTGCATTGACCTGCCTCAAATAAGGGCATAGTTTTTCCACAAAGAATCAATATTGGTTCATGGTTCACAGTTCTTGGTTCGTCCAGCGCGGCAAAGGAACCAAGCACCCGGAACTTTGAACTAAAAACTATTACCTGCTGGTCATTCTCACCACCGGTACAATCATCTCTTCCAGGCTTACGCCGCCATGCTGGAAGGTATTGCGGTAGTAATTCACGTAGTAATTGTAATTATTGGGGTAACAGAGAAACCCGTCTTCTTTGGCAAAAATAAAGGAAGAATTTACGGTCGGCACCGGCAATCCCGCTTCCCTGGGGTCGCGGAAGGCCAACACTTCCTTCGGCTCGTAATTGAGGTTTCGGCCATGCTTGTAGCGCAGGTTGGTAGTGGTTTGCTTGTCGCCAATCACTTTATTGGGTGTTTTTACCCGTACCGTGCCATGGTCGGTAGCCAGTACATTATTTATTTTCTTATCGGCTATTTTTTTGAACGCCTGGTGCAGGGGCGAATGCTCGAACCAGCTGCGTGTTAAGGAGCGGTAACTCATTTCATCGCCTGCCAGTTCTTTCAGTACTTCCATTTCTGTACGGGCATGGCTGAGCATGTCTACAAAATTGTAG
>JANPGT010000299.1:0-2910 GCA_031424135.1 Chitinophagaceae bacterium | reverse complement strand
CATTGGCAAGCCCTACCAGCTTTACATCAAACAGCGCTGGTTTCCCCAAAGCAGTAAGAAAAGTATTTACCTGCTCAAGTATCTGGTGCGTACCATCTATATTAGGAAGGCTGGTATGGCCAAGCGGTACCAGTATGGAGACATGTTTCATATTGTAAATATAAAAAAATTATTGTCGCATTTACCGCCTGCGAATGGCGTATTTACACCCTGTCTGCCGCTTTTATTGACAGTATGTTTGCATTTCACTAAACCCCGGCTATCATGGAAACTTTAACTATTGCTACTGATCTGCAGGTCTTTGGAACCCTGGTAAACAGTTTTCCCCTGGGTGTAGATGAAGCATTTGCGCAATTAATGGAAATGGTGCCGGATGCTGAGAAGCGTTCCTGCTATGGCATCAGCTCAATGAATGAAAATGGCGGGGTCTTGTATTTTGCTGCTATAGAAGAGCAGGAACCCGGCGAGGCTGAAAAGTATAAATGTGAGCGCAGGATAGTCAGCAAAGGCGGATACCTGGCGGTAACGGTATTGGACTGGCTGCAAAAGACCCACTGCATCAAAGATGTATTTCATGATATGATGCAGGATGAAAGATTTGCGCATGATACGCCCTGCGTGGAATGGTATAAAAACGCCCGCGAGATGGTTTGCCTGCTGCAGATCAATTCCGTCAATGAGATCCTGCATACAATAAGCAACACACTGAACGAATTGAAGACCCTGACAGCATCCATGCCGGAGGAGCAGTTAAATGCTGTTCCTTTTGCAAAGAGCTGGACAGCGGCACAGGTAGTAGCCCATGTTACTAAATCTGTAAGGGCAATGGCGCAGGCCATGGAAATGCCGGGTAAACCCGCAGCACGTGATGCCACAGCAAGGGTGCAGGAGTTAAAAGATATGTTTTTAAATTTTTCAGTAAAATATGTGTCACCTGAATTTATTGTTCCGGAAGATAAGCAGTATACAAAAACAGCAGTCGCTACCGGGCTGGAGAACTGTAGCCAGCAGTTGCTGAAAAATGCAGCAACCGCCACTGCGGGTGAAATGATCAGCCTGCCTGGTTTTGGCGAAATTACTAAAATAGAATTGCTGTATTTTGTGCTTTACCATACACAAAGGCATGTACACCAATTGAAAAACATATTGCCGCATATAAAGCATTTCATGTAAAAAATGATTGATAACTTTATTGCTTTTCCGGCACTAAGCCGGTGATAAAGCAAGCTGCTGATGAAATACAGAACCAAGAGAGAGAATTTTTTTTTGATATTAATGCTGGGTGCGCTGAATACTATTACGCCATTTTCCATTGATATGTACCTTCCGGGTTTTCCGGCCATAGCGGCTGATTTGCATACCACTATTGGCAATGTAGCCCTATCTGTTTCCACCTATTTCCTGGGCTTTGCTGCCGGGCAGATGATGTACGGCCCCCTGCTGGATCGTTTTGGCAGGAAACGCCCATTGTATGCTGGTCTTAGTCTTTATATAATTGCTTCTTTCTGCTGCATCGCATTTCATTCTATTGAAGGGTTATTGTTTTTCAGGTTTGTGCAGGCGCTTACCGGTTGCGTGGCAGCGGTGGCTGCCATGGCAATGGTGCGCGATTTTTTCCCGGTGCGCGAAAGTGCTAAAATTATTTCGTTGCTGGTGCTGATACTGGGTGCTTCGCCTTTGCTGGCACCCACGGTGGGTAGTTTTGTTATAGATGGACTGGGATGGCGCTGGGTATTTGTGTTACTGGCCAACATTGCGGCCATCATGCTGCTTTTAACCATTTTCTTTCTACCAGAAGGGCACCCGGCAGATCCTTCTATTTCATTAAAGCCGGCACCCATTATAAAAGGCTTCAGCGAAATACTGGCCAGGAGGCAGTTCCTGGTGTATTCACTGGCGGGCACTTTTTCTTTTGCCGGCCTGTTTGTATATGTGGCCGGCTCTCCTGCTATTTTTATGGAGGGCTTTCACTTAGGCGCTAAGGCATACGGTGGCATCTTTGCACTATTATCGGTGGGTTTTATTGGCGGTAGCCAGTTAAACCATTACTTGTCGCGCCGGTGGACAAGCCAGGCCATTTTTAAAACTACTGTGATCATACAACTTTTGGCAGCGGCTATTTTTTTTGTGGGTGTATACAATGAGTTGTATGGTTTGACAGCCAATATCATTTGCCTGTTCGTCATCTTAACCTGCTGCGGCATTACTTATCCCAATGCAGCTTCAATTGCAATGGCGCCGTTTTCAAAAAATGCCGGCAGCGCCGCTGCATTGCTGGGTTGTATACAAATTGGTATTGGTGGATTAATATCTTCGGGAGCGGGTTTGCTGCATTTCAAGGGCAGTATGTCCACGGCCATCACCATGCTTTTGTCGGCTTTAATTGCATGGCTCATTATATTGGCAGGCAGGGTAGTGATAGAGCAGCCGGCCGCTTCTGAAGCGAAACTGACTCAAAGCTTTCATTAGATAAATTGAAAGGACTGATTCAGGGAGTGATCTACACCAGGTTGTCGCAGATGTACCCTGCTATTGTCGCATCCGGCACCTGTACAAACTAAATGTTTCTGCTATTTTTACAACATCATCTATAAACAATAAACCAGTTCTTTATGAGTATTGTCATTATCATTTTAAAGGTGATTGCAGCATTGATCGTGTTGCTGCTGCTGGTTGCCCTGTTGGTAAAAAAAGAGTTTTCACTTTTGAGACAATTTAATTTTGAGAAATAATTAAAATAGAATTATAAATTCTTTCAATAGGGGGTTCTTCATATTCCGGACTTCCTTTTCAGGAGGCCTTATTTTTTTACTAATTCAATTTTATGCGTGATTGCGTTCAAACTTCGAACACTTAACTGAAGCACATAAATACCATGAGAAATGCTCCTTTTGAAGAACTGAATAAATA
>JANPGT010000298.1:0-2472 GCA_031424135.1 Chitinophagaceae bacterium | reverse complement strand
CAAACGGGGATTAATATCTTTTTAGGTTTTTTCGCACTATATTGACCTGCGATTTTCTTTTTACCTGTGACTGAGGGTGGCGAAGCCATGCATAGTTGAAAGACCCTTTTTTGTATATTTAGGGGAACCTTATCTACTATGTATATTATTACCTGCCATGCCCTGGAGCACCGGGGGGACGAAAGATTGTTTCTGCATTGCGAAAACAACCCTGTAATAAACGCCCATCTTAAACAGCTGCCGGGCATAAAGTGGAGCAAAACACATAAACAATGGTATCTACCACTGCAAAACGACAGCTACCAGAAAATTTGTACTGTTTTTAAAGGAATAGCAAGGGTAGACAGCAGTTTACTGAAAATTCACCTGGAAAACAGGCGGCAGGTAAACCAACAATTGGAGGCACGGGCCGAGGCGGGCCGTAAAGTTGCGAAAGCCGCCATACCTGTGAAGCGGGCAAAGCAAGCCCTTTCTTCCACAGCAGCAGATGAGCGCATAGCACCTGTAAACAAGCATGTTTTACCGGCCCTGAAGCAATACCTGGTCTTAAAAGCGTACAGTGCTGCCACTGCCCGCACGTATATGCAGGAGATTACCCAGTTTTTATATGCGCTGAAGAATACTGCGGCAGATGATTTTGATGCGGAGCGTATAAAGAAATACCTGCAGTATTGTTTTGAGACGCTTCACCTGGGCGAGCACACGGTACACAGCCGCATGAATGCGCTGAAATTTTACTACGAGCAGGTGCTGAGCAGGGAAAAATTCTTTTGGGAGATACCCAGGCCGAAAAAGCCTTTGCAGCTGCCCCGGTTTTTTAACCAGGAAGAAGTGGCCGCCATTATTAATACCACGGCCAATGCGAAGCACAAAACCATGCTGATGTTATGTTACAGCACAGGCATGCGGGTGAGTGAGGTGGTAAGGCTGAAGACGCGCAATATAGACAGTAAGCGCATGTGCATACTGGTAGAGCAGGCAAAGGGGAAAAAGGACAGGATGGCGCCACTGAGCCCGGTGTTGCTGGTGATGCTGCGGGCTTATTCGCTGGCCTACAAACCGTCGCCCACCGGCTATCTTTTTGAGGGGCAGGAGGAAGGCCATCCTTACAGTACAAGAGGTTTACAGGAAGTGCTGCATGCTGCCAAGCAAAGGGCCCTGGTATATAAGCCCGGTGGCGTTCACTCTCTGCGGCATTCATTTGCCACGCATTTGCTTGACAAGGGTACAGATATCAGCATGATTCAGAAATTGCTGGGGCACAATGATATTAAAACGACGCTGCGCTACCTGCACACTACCAATAAGGATATTATGAATATTGTAAGTCCGCTGGACAGTCTTAACCTTACATAATTTGTGTTACAAACGGGCCAGGGCAGCAATTATATATTTTGCAGGCTTGATATGCGCAGTTTTACCCGGATTGCGTTTATTTTTATAAAACATTAATTAGTAACAAACAGATTAACTACCCGCAGCTGCCATGGAAATGAAACCTGCGTGTATTTATGAGTTAGCTGCTACCCTAAATGCGACCTTCAATTCATTCCTACTAATTAAGGACACATTCAAATAGTTCTAACGACTTACTTAAATACAAGGAAATCCTATTTGCAGGAATCGACTATTACATAAATATTTACGGTGTATTGCTGGAATATGATCAAGACGAGCAATCAAAATTACTTTATAAAGATTTTATTGGACACTATGAGGGATTGAAGATTAATGCGACGGAACTGTATAAAAATAAAAAACTTTCGACATTAAAAAGATGGTTTAAAGATATCTCCGAGCAGGCAGTGGCGACACGTGACCTAAATTATCAGAAACATATAGAAAAAGAGACCGGACACAGTATTGATATTTTTGGTAAGTTTTTATCAAGGATTGATAAAATAATTCAAAACGGTATTATCACGACAACTAGCCAGTACAGAGACATAGTAGCTATGATTGGCTACATAAGTGGAGATTCCTCTAATGCTGACAAAGTCTTAGAACTTGACAAACTGATATTCGACTATACAGAAAAGAAAAGATCGAGAACCAAACCAAAGTAAAGACAGTCCTTCATTCGCCGGGCAGCAGCCAACATGGGTTTGCAGCAAGTGGGGCTTGACAGAAGATCAATGGTCAGCGGGGCATCATTCAGCAACAGTTACGGTGCGACCGTTTTCAAAGTAGATTAGTTTAAAGGAATGTTTTAATCAATAATCAAGTTCAGTGGCTGGGCGGACGGACGCTATTACCCCACCTGCTGCAAGCCCTGAACGTTGGCTGCTATACTAATGGAGATCAGGAAATTCAAAGAGCATTTTGACAAGTCGGTGAAATTGTTGATGGAATTAACCAGGCAGTATTGCTATAACGATATAGTCGAAGTGTTTCGTTTCAGAATCCAACCATCCGGTTCTGGTGTTCATGATGGATTAAATGACTTCGAAAAGAGGAAGCTAAAGACGTTTA
>JANPGT010000297.1:0-12068 GCA_031424135.1 Chitinophagaceae bacterium | reverse complement strand
TTTTTGTACCACCGCCGGGTTCACTTTTCTCAGGTAGCCATCTCTGCCCGCAATACATACCAGGTCGGGTGTCATTTCAAACAGCGAAAACATTTCAAATGCAGAGATGGATGGGTCGGGCATGAAAATGAAAGTACAGTATTAATGTGTCAGGAACGGGTAAAAATAGACCAAACAATTATAAAAAGCGTTGCTAAATGCCATACCCGGATACTGCCAAATATCCGGGTATATAAACGCAATGCAAAAACTTATTTCGCTTACATGCAGGTAACTGTAAATACGTATGCACTTCCTGCAACAAAATATGGTGTTACGGAGAAAGTGGCTGTATCCTACCGCACAGGCTGCAACATCGCTGTTTTAGCAGGCTGCACCGTAGTTACCTGGCCATGCTGCACAGTAGCGGCCGGGCGGTTGCATTGCCCCAGCGCATAATAAATGACAATAAAGACAAGGATGGTGCTGAAGCAGCCCCCACCGAGTTTTTTTGCGCCGTATCCTGCTATTAATGCTCTTAACCAATTGGGCATAGTACTGATTTTAATTGTTTAAATATAAATGTAATATCAATTCCTGGGATTGTTTTTCAGCTGAAAGTGTAATTGTTTCAAAAATTCCCCACCAGTGTAATTTTACAAACGCCCTGCCAGAAAATGCCGCTTGGATACCGAACACGTCCAGCACTAATTACCGCAGAAAGTACGGCGGCGAAAGTTTCGTCCATTATCTTTACAAAAAGATACTGCATGCAGTCCAATGACCCGCTTCATGGCAAAACACTTGAAATGATACTGAAAGAACTGGTGCATCATTTTGGGTGGGAAGACCTTGGCAGCATTATAAAGATTAATTGCTTCATCAGTAACCCCAGTATCAACTCCTCATTAAAATTTCTGCGCAAAACACCCTGGGCCAGGAAAAAAGTAGAAGAATTATATATTAAATCAATGGTGTAAATAATGCTGTGGCAACCAGCTATCTTATAACAAGGCGTTTGGGAGAAGGCGTTGCTGCAGCCAGGTTCCGGGATCGCCATTCACAATATATTTTCGCTGTAACCCGGTCTTTTGGGGCATGGCTCCGCCATTCACATTACTGCTGTATCCATAAGGTATGGTACCTAACGGTTTCGTTGAATGAGGCCGGCAAAACAGGCCGAAATATAAATGATACCGGAGATGGAACAGGCTGAGGACAAGTACTCCGCTTAAAATTCAGTGCAATTCCAAAAAGGACCTGTGTAAAAATAAATTAATATCCTGGCAGGGGCGGCTCAGAAGAACTCATCTATACGGTATCCCGGATCAAACAGAGGCTGTCTCCTATTTATGAGACAGCCGCTGTTTATTGTAATAATGCCTGCTCTAATTAATTAAGCTTTGCTTTTTTTTCTTCTTTTTCAGCGCGGATTTTATGTTTTGCTTTTGCTACCGGGCTTTTTACACCCTGGTTTTCCAGTTTAACCGCATCTTTTTTAATTTCTCTTTTCTCTGCTCTAACATCTTTTCTTTCATTCACCGCTTTCTTAATCTTTCCGTGCGCAAGCGCCTTCCCCATTTCCTTTCTTTCTTCGCGTTTTTCAACCACATCCTTTTTCAGTTCTTTCATGTCCTCTTTTTTCTTTTCCACCGGCGTTTGTGCAAATATTAAAAACGAGAAAAGAACACCCATTAAACCTGTCATCAGCTTTTTCATATTTAAAATAGTTTTAAGTGAAGCAGAATCACCTGCCTGCTGCACTAATTACTATTTTCATGCCGGTACCAAAATAGAAAAAAGTGTCCTGTTGACTGTTCGGAATATTACTATTATGGCTTTTTAGCGCCTGCTGCTGTAGAAACCTATACCCAAACAGCTGTTTGCAGCACTCACCTCAGGGGTGCCGCCACAAATGCCTTCCTGGGCAATTTCTCCTCGCGCATGGCCGCATTGTAGACAAAGGAAGCTACAATGGTGGCCGCCTGCATTAAATCGGCCGGCTGCAGGTGATCGTAAGAATCCATATTGGTATGATGGGTGCGGGTACTGTATTCAATGGCATCCTGTATAAACTGGAAACCCGGCAGGCCAATGGCATCAAAAGACAGGTGGTCGGTTCCACCCGTGTTCTGCAGGGTAACAGTAGTGGCCCCCATATCATTGAACGGCTGCAGCCATTGTGTAAAAATGGGTTTTACCGCTTCGTTGCCCTGGGTATAGATACCGCGTATTTTGCCGGTGCCATTGTCAAGGTTAAAATAAGCGGCCACCTTATCGCCCGCCGCGTTGTATTTTCGGGTAGCCGTGTCCGTGAAATGATTGCGTACATAATTGCGCGATCCTATCAGCCCCTGCTCTTCTGCGCTCCACAACGCCATGCGGATGGTACGGCGGGGTTTAACGCCCAGTGTTTTCAGGATGCGCATGGCCTCCATCATTACTGCGCAGCCGGCAGCATTGTCAGTGGCACCCATGCTGCCATGCCATGAATCCAGGTGGCCGCCAATCATTACCAGTTCATCCTTTAATTTCTTATCGCTGCCTTTTATTTCTGCAATCACGTTGTAGCCGGTAGAATCTGCCGTAGAAAATTTTGTTTGCACATCTACATCCAGCTTCACTGCGGTGCCTGATTTACTGAGGCGGTACAGCGTCATAAAATCTTCAAATGCCAGCATAATGTCCAGGAAGTTCTCTGGCGATTGCACGGTATAGGCGCCGCCTCCCTGCACAAAAATAGTTCCGTCGTGCCCGCGTGCGGACCCGCTGAGCAATGCCACAGCCCCTTCTTTACGGGCCATTTCTTTTATGCGGTTCAGCAGCATAGCGGCCTGTGCAAAACCTCCTCCACGGTTGCCGCCAGCACGCCGCGCAGTATCCCTGGGCGCTGGTTGAAAATCTGCCATCTTCGCCAATTGCGAGTCTGCATACCTGCTGGCATCAGCTGTATAGCCGGGCCGCATAGTATCCTGCGGTGGCAGCATAATTATCTTTCCTTTCAGTTTGCCGCTGTATGAAAGCAGTTCGGCTGTATCTTTTGCATTGATGATGATAATTTCGGCAGTCTTCAACCCACCGGTCCCGCTGGTCCAGGTCTTAGGCAGTCCAATCAACGGTTTGTAATATGGCGCTGCCATGGCTATGTAAAATTTCTGCAGTTCCCATCCCTTGCCAAAACTGCCCCAGGGCTCCAGCGCAGTGCTTTCCAGTCCCCATTGCTGCAGCGTATTTTTTGCCCAGTTGGCAGCACGAAAGAAACCGGGGGAATTCATCAGCCGGGAACCACTACCATCTGTGAGGTGAAAGGCGATGTCCATTACGCCGGAATGATTCAATCCCTCCGCCTTTATTTTCGCGAGCATGGCGGTATCGGGTTTATCCTGTGCCATGGCAGTCAGCGCGTAGAAGCAAAATGTCAAAAAAAACAGTTGTTTTCTCATGCTTGTAGTGTTGGTTTCATGGAAACTACTGAATTCGTTCAATATGACAAGAGGAATGAAACAAAATAAAGAGAATTTTAATAGTTGGGAACCACTTTTACCTGACCGGTATGGTACATGTAAAACAGGTCTGCTCCGGAGTTGAGCTGACTTCTATTTTGCCACCGTGGGCACGCGCAATTTCGGCGGATATATAGAGACCAAGCCCCAATCCATGCTGGTCCGGTTTGATTTCAGCCCGGGAGAAAGCAGTAAAAAGACGTTCCATTGCAGAAGCCGGAATCTGCGCGCACGAATTAACGACAGCGATTGTAAATTTTTCTTGATTGCTTTCGGCAAACACTTTTACCGGCACCCCTGCATTGCCATAGCTGAGCGCATTGCCCAGCAGGTTAGAAAAAAGTTGGGCGATGCGGGCGCTGTCGCAGTTCACCGGAACGGCTACATCAAAACTTGTTTCTATGATACTGGCTGGCCACAGCATCCGAAGCTCACTGACTACCTGCTGCAACACCACTATCATATCGTGATGCAGGGTCTTGCTCAGGAAGATACCCGACCCCATTCTTCCCCTGGCAAAATCAAGCATATTCTCAATGAGCCCCAGCACGCGGTAAGAGCTGTTCCTGATAACATTCACCAGCCCCCTGCTGTTATTGTCAAGTGGCAGCTGCTGCAATAATTGGGCGCTGCTTGAAATGGCCCCGATAGGATTGCGCAAATCATGGCCAAGTATGGCAATGAACTGTTCCCTTAGTTCCGCTGTTTTACGCTCTTCCTGCAGGCTGGTTTCTGAAACAGATAATTTCTCTACTGCTTCCAGGTGAAAAGAAATGAGATCGGCAAACATTTTAAACATGCCAATAATTTCCGGCGTGTTAAGCCTGGCCGGTTGGGGATCAATAGCGCAGAGTGTTCCAAAAAAACTGCCATTCCTGCGGATAATAGGTATTGAGATGTAACTTTTGAAGCCATATAATGCCGGCGTATGGTGTGTACAGAATTTTTCATCCGTGGCTACATTGTCAATTACCACCACTTCGCCCGATTGCCTGATCTCATTACAGATAGTGGTCTCAATTTTCAATTCGTCGCCGGGCTTGATACCAAATGAAATTTCATCCCTTACACCACAGGCCACCCATCTTTCTTCGGTAACCCTTGCAATAGCGGCAAACCCCATACCTGTAGTACGGCATACCACGTCTAATAAAGAAGAAACAATGGTAATCCTGCTAACTGCCTCTACATCGGCCTGTATGCTGTCTGTTAAATCGCCCAATTTAATATTTTAAGATGCCTGCGCGTTTATAAGGAAGTATATTTCGCAGTTTTTACAGCTTTCAGTGCATGCAACTGTAAACATAAACGTGTAAAGTAGCTCATTTTTTTCATTGTGGTTAAAAACAGCGGTAGTATACCTTTTAAATAATAAAAACAATTACCGTAATGAATGGAGATGCAGGCATGCAGGGGAAAATTATGCCCATTACCGGCAATCACACCGCTGTTGTATACTGTTTCTCAAATGGTACAATTTGTGTTACAGAACCTGCAGTATCTATATTATGCTATAAAATATTATTGTATGAAATCAATTCAATTTGCTGATAAAAAAACCAAAGAAGAGATCAGTATCGCGTATTCTGATTACGGCAAGGGACAACCGGTGGTGCTGATTCACGGCTGGCCTTCCAGCCGCGAAATGTGGGAATACCAGCTGGAAGCCATCGTAAATGCAGGTTACCGCGTTGTTAAATACGACCGTCGTGGCTTTGGTAAAAGCAGCAAGCCATGGAGCGGTTACGATTACGACAGCCTTGCCGGCGACCTGCATGAAATAATAGAGCAACTGGACCTGCAAAATGCCATACTGGTAGGCTTTAGCATGGGTGGCGGTGAGGTAGTGAGGTATATTGCCAATTATGGCCAGGAAAGAGTTGCCCGCATTGCACTGGTAAGCAGCATCATTCCTTATATGTTGAAAACTGCCAACAATCCTGACGGCATAGACAATAAAGTATTTGATGAAATGGCGGAGAACATCAAAAAAGACCGTACTGGTTTCCTGGAAGACTTTGGCAAAAACTTCTTTGGCGTGGGCTTGCTGAATAAGCCGGTAAGCAATGCCTACCTCGGCTATTTCAGGGATCTTGCCACCAAAGCAACGCAGCAGTCTACATTGGCCTGTGCCGTTAGTTTTTCTACCACCGATTTCAGGAATGACATAAAGAAAATTACCGTACCAACCTTGATAGTGCATGGCGACAGTGATAAAATTGTTCCCTTTGAAGCCAGCAGCAAGCGTACCGCGGTACTATTACCGCAGGCAGAGCTAATTCTCTATCCCGACGGGCCGCACGGCGTATTCTATACCCACCGCGATCTGCTGAACAGGGATTTGCTGAATTTCTTTAATGGTAAGAAACACCAGCAACCGGCAGCAGAAGAAACAATGGTGCCGCTACCATTTTAATACAGCTATATAATAAAGAACGGGGCCGCTACATCTATGTCGCGGCCCCTTGCTATTATAAACCAATAGTATCTTTTAGTCTACATTGTCCTGGATAGGAACTGGTTAAACTCCTTCCGCAGGTTGTTGATGATTTCTTCTGTTTTTCCGAATGCTGCGCTGACACTGTTATGTACTGCAGCATTGGTGGTATCCATCTTTCCTGAATGCTGCCTGGCATCCTGCGATACCAGCAAATCATGCTCCGCAATCTGGTGCTTCAGCTCATCAAGGTTGTTACGCTGAATGATAAACTGGTTCTGAAAATGCTCTACCTGGGTCATCACCTCCACCCCTGTATTCTTGCTGGCAATTTCCAGCAGTCTTTCTTTCAGGATATCTAGTTCACCTTCATAAAAGGCAATGCTTTTTAACCAGGCTGCGTGATCAGTTCCGCAGTGGGCCACAGTAGTAAAACTCATAATTAAAAGATTTAGTTGTTTTTGTACTGTTTAAAGGTCCGTTATTGCCCGGGGCCTCATAATGATTTGCATCAGGCTTTATAATGAGATAATTCAATACCGGCAGGATGCTGCCGGCAGATCAAAATCATCCCAACAGCATCCTGCCGTCATGGTCCAGCCCTGCGCAGCTAACTAGCTTGCTGCTGCATTCAGATTGTGAACCATAAAATTTTTATTATGAAAAATATACTGCTGCTGGCATTGCTCTTCCCTCTATTGGGAGTGCATGCCCAAAAATGGGAGAAAAATTATGATTATGTAGACAACTGCGTATGCGGACTTTCCAAAGTGAAAAAGGATGGTAAAATAGGCTATGTAAATAAACAGGGGGTAGAAATTATCAAGCCCCAATATGAAGAAGGCCTTACTTATAATGAAGGTTACACCGCCGTAAAAGCCGGCAATAAGTGGCGCTATATGGACAGTACCGGCAAATTTATTACCGCAGCCGACTATGATGACGCTTATAATTTCAACAGCGGTCTGGCCGTGGTGGCAAAAAACAACCTGTTTGGGTTCATTAATACAGCGGGTGCAACTGTAATACCAATCAGTTTCTCCAATGCACACAGTTTTGCAGAGGGCCTGGCAGCCGCCGCCAATGAAAGAGGCCTCTGGGGGTTTATTGATAACAAAGGCAATTGGGTAATTAAACCCCTGTATGCTTTTGCCAATAATTTTGAAAACGGCGAAGCCCGTGTAATGAAAGGAGACAAATTGTATTATATAGACAGGGATAACAAGACCGTGCGGGAGTAACAGCGCAGCAAAGTTCCATTACCGTTATATCGTCCTGTTAATTAAAATGGGAGTAGCTTACCGTATCAGGTGAACTACTCCCATTTTCTACACTGCTGATGTATCTGCAGGTGTTATATGTTATATATTCATCTTCTTCAATTCCTTCACCGCGTAATCACAGGCCCTGGCAGTAAGCGCCATATAGGTGATGCTTGGGTTAAGACATGAACTGGAAGTCATGCAGGAACCATCAGTAATAAACACATTGCGCACTTCGTGCAGCTGGTTAAACGCATTCAATACCGAAGTTTTGGCATCCCAGCCCATACGGGCAGTACCCATTTCATGATTTGCATTGCCGGGGAAGGAAATGCTGGCGTTGGTAGTGACGCCTTTATACCCGGAAACTTCCAGCATTTCTTTACCGGTCGCCACCATGTCTTTGTGCATCGCTATTTCATTTTCACGGAAATTACAGTCGATGGTTACCGTAGGCCTGCCCCAGGGATCTTTCTTATTGTTATTGAGTGTAATCCTGTTGTCTGCATAAGGCAGGCATTCGCC
Organism: Chitinophagaceae bacterium; assembly: GCA_031424135.1. Taxonomy (GTDB): domain Bacteria; phylum Bacteroidota; class Bacteroidia; order Chitinophagales; family Chitinophagaceae; genus JACMLD01. The sequence goes on along the minus strand of JANPGT010000297.1, from coordinate 4,362 downwards.
GTAGGCATACAAGCGCAGGTGCCAGGGGCCGGGTTCGGTCATGGCATCTTTATACGCCGCGCCAATACCTGTCGCCGGGCTGATGTCTGCACGGCCGGCGCTGGCGCCATAATGGTAGCCCCTGATAAAATCGGGCGACTGCTCATGAATATTTTTAAAACGCGGAATGTACATGGGGCTGGGCCGCCTTCCAAAATAATATTTGTCTTCATACCCTTCTACTGCGGCAGAAACAGCTACCCCTTTGTGGTGATCCATCAGGTTACGCCCTACCTGGTCGCTGCCATTGCCCAGTCCATTAGGGAAACGGCTGGAAGTGGAATTGAGCAGGATAGCCGTAGTGGCTACGGTGGAAGCATTCAGGAAAATAATCTTTGCGTAAAAGGTCTCGGTTTGTTTTGTTTCAGTATCAATGATCTCCACACCCGATGCACGCTGCTTTTGTTCGTCGTAGAGTACCCTGTTCACCAGGGCATGCGGCCGCACTGTCAGATTGCCGGTGGCATAAGCGGCAGGCATGGTACTGGCATTGGTACTGAAATAAGCGCCGAATGGACAACCACGGTGACAAAGATCACGCGCCTGGCATTGGCCACGCCCCTGTACGGGCTGTGTAAGATTGGCCGTGCGGCCAACAATCAGTTTGCGGTCGTGGTATTTTGATTCCAATCTTTGTTTGAAGTCTTTTTCCACGCAGTTCATTTCAAAGGGCGGCTGAAATTCGCCGTCAGGCAGGCTGTCGATGCCATCGCGGTTGCCGCTAACGCCCACAAATTTCTCTACATAGCTGTACCAGGAAGCAATGTCTTTGTAACGGATGGGCCAGTCTACGCCATGACCATCTTTGAGGTTAGCGTCAAATTCAATATCGCTCCAGCGGTAACAGGCGCGGCCCCATAACAGCGAACGCCCGCCCACAATGTCTCCGCGAATCCAGTCGAACCGCTTTATTTCATCGTAAGGATTCTCTGTGTCATTGATGTAAAAATGCTTGTTGTCTTCTTTGTAAGAAAAATGCCGGCACTGTATGTCGTGGTCTTTTCTGTCGGCCGCGCTGAGCGTAAAGCGATGGGAAAACTCCCAGGGATCTTTGGTAGCCGTGGGGTAATTGGGGTGGGTAACGTTTTTGCCACGTTCCAGCAGCAGCACTTTCAATCCTTTTTCGCATAATTCCTTGGCGGCCCAGCCGCCGCTGATGCCGGAGCCCACTATAATAGCATCGTAAGTATGTTGTTGGGTAGCTTTATTGTTAACGTGTAGGGTATCACCTGGCATGCGTCAAAATGGTTTAATTGTTAGAACTACAAATAAAACGAATTTATGGTGTTTTGCCGATTAAAATCAGGCGAAACATTTCCCGCAGCGCACACAGAGGGGCAAAGAACACAGCGAAGCAATAAGGCAGTAAAGCCGATCGATGTGAACATTTCTCTGGTTCCGCCGCCCCGCCCCAACGCCGCGAGAAACCAATCTCGGCTATTGGTATTTCTTCATCACCGCGGCATAGTCTGCAAAAGCCAGTTCAGGCGCTGCCAGTTCCGGGTGCCATAGTTTCTCCCATTCAAAACTGTAAAAGCCTTTGTAGCCGTCTTTTTGCAAAAGAGTAATGGCTTCAAAAATGGGCACTTCGCCCTTGCCAAGAAAAGTATATTGGGGCTCAGCATTCACCAGTTTGGCATCTTTTATATGGGTGTGAAAAATATAGGGCTTCAATTTTTTATATACGGCTGCGGGCGTTTCTTTGGTAATGGTCCACATATTGGTAACATCCCAGATAAGCCCGGTTTGCGGGTGATTCACCTGCTGCATAATACTCAGCAGGTCGTCGCTGTACACCAGTTCGCCATGGGTTTCCATCAGCACCATTACATTTTTTCCTTTGGCATAATCGCCCAGTTCCTGCAGGCCTTTTACAATAAGCTGAATGGTGGCCTGCCTGTCCTGTTCTTTGGGGAAATTATTGGGGAATACCCGCACATACGGACAAGCTATCTGCTGCGCCAGGTCAATGAACCTGCGGGCACCTTCAAGATTGTCTTTTCTTTTCACCGGGTCTGCCAGGTGCAGGTTACAGGAAGAGCCCAGGTTAACAAAACTGAGTTGTTTTGCTTTCATACGTTCAACCGTCTCCGTTATATGCTGCGGGCTGCTGAATTCAGGGCATTGGGGCAAATCCAGCTGTTTCAATATACCACGCAGTTCGATGCCCTGGTAGCCATTTGCCGCAGCAAAGTCGATGATTTGCTGAAAAGTCCAGTCGGGACAACCCAATGTAGAAAAAGACAGGCGCAGCGGCGGCTTTTTGTAGCTGAACGCAGGACCGGCAATGACGGCAGCCAGCAATACGGCAGCTGCCTGCATAAATTCTCCACGTGAAATGGTTTGCATACGATAATCCTTTAATAGATGTTTACCCCTAACCATGTATAAACAATGGCAATACAAATATAGCGGGTTCAGCGTAGCGGCAGCTGATTTTGAATTTTAATCGGCAGTATTCATACCCAAAGCACGCAGGGGCCGTTATGCAGACAACATTCATATTCGCGAAACAATACCCATTACAACTACTATGAAAAATTTCTACCTGCCCGTACTGTTATCGTTAACCCCTTTCCTTATGACCGCGCAGTTACCTGCCACCCCGGTGGCAAAATACCAGCTGGACGGAAGCGCCGGCGATACCGGGGGAAGCCTTTACAATGGCACACTGGTGTCTACCACGGCTACCACTAACCGCTTTAGTGCGGCCAGCAAGGCCACAGCATTTACCGCCGGCAGTTCTTCCGGCACACTGCCCATAGGATTAGTAACCGCTATGCAGGATGATTTCAGCATCGGGTTCTGGTTCAAAACCGGCATGACAGCCGCCACTGGTGCGCAATGGTACAATGGCAACAGCCTGGTAGATGCAGAAGTAGGCGGTGTTACCAACGATTGGGGCATCTGTTTAATTGATGGCGGTAAGGTTTGCTTTGGCATCGGCAACCCGGATATAACAATTAAATCACCCCTGGCCACTTATAACAACAATGCATGGCATTTTGTAATGGGCACCAGGAATAAAACCTCCGGCACCATTACCCTTTATATAGACGGGGCATCGGTTGCCAGTACAGGAAGCACCAATATAACATCACTTAATGCACCATCGGTGCTGGGTTTAGGCAGAAGCAGTGCCGTAGCCTCCGGCAGTTATACCGGCAACCTGGATGATATATTTGTGTATAACCGTGTGCTGAGTGGCGCTGAAGCAAGTGCCGCCTATACCAACCAGAATGCGGTGGCGCTACCCCTGCGCTGGCTATCTTTTACCGGAACAGCCAGTGGCAATACCACCACGTTTCAATGGGAAACAGCAGCAGCTGTTAACAATGACTATTTTGATATTGAACATTCCGCAGACGGCATTCAGTTTACCGCGGCAGGCAGGGTGCTGGACAAAGACTTTTTGTACCAGGCAGCCGGCAATGCCAGCTACCGTATTTCAATACCCACTCCCGCAGGTAAAGCGCATTACTACCGTATTAAACAGGTAGATACCGATGGCAGGTTTACATTTTCAAAAACCCTGCTGTTGAATGTTCGCAACGCGTCAGGCATTTCACTGCAAACCAATCCCGTTGCCGGGGAACCGGTGTTACTGAACAATGCACAGGAATTTATTAAGCGCATAGACATCACAGGTATGGACGGAAGAAAGGTAAAAACAATTGTAGTAAACAGTAACAGCGTCATCATCAGAACCGGCGCAGCCAACCTGCAACCCGGCGCATACATCGTAAAAATAAATGGCAGCAACAGCGGCTACAGCCTTCCATTAATAAAGCAATAAGTCATCAATGGCTATATACATCAATGCCTTCCTGCATCCGGGAAGGCATTGATGTATTCCACAATCGGATAAACAAAATGGCAGGCAAAGTACTTCCACCACCGGTGCCTGCCAGCGGAAATAAACCAGGCTTGGCCGGTATACCGTTTAATTTTTATATTTACCCATAATTACTTCAAAAAGTAAATGGTGTAATGTGATGAACGCACGTAAAGTATTCCTGCTGTTACTGGTGGTTATAGAATGGTTTGCGCTGATTGCGCAACTGCTGTTGCATTTGCAAACAGTGCCCACGGATACCGGCGAATCCCTCCTCCTTTTTTTTAGTTATTTTACAATTCTTACCAATATACTGGTAGCCGTATACGCCACGGTTCTTTTACTTATGCCGGAAAAAAACGCCAGCGGTTTCTTTTTCAAACCATCCGTACAGACTGCCATTGCATTGTACATTGTTGTGGTAGGACTGATCTACAATATCATCCTGCGGCAATTATGGGATTCTTCGGGTTTGCAGGCAGTGCTGC
>JANPGT010000296.1:0-3677 GCA_031424135.1 Chitinophagaceae bacterium | reverse complement strand
CTCAGTTAGATACAGTTACTGGTCAGGAATATACTATTGATCTGACGCGGTCTACAGTAAATTAAATTTGACCTAATAATAGTTAACCGGCAACAGACCTCTGTTGCCGGTTTTTGTTTGATAGCCCGATTCTGTGTTTTTCCCCGTGGTCCGGTGTCCTCACCATAGCCGTCAACTTAAGGTTTATCCACCTCTGTAACTTGTTAATGCATGATTTATGCATTTTATCAGGTTGACACCGGTACCTCCGTAAGCCGCCTATTTCTCCGTCAGCTTTGTTCTGTAGCTGCTACTTGCAATGGTACAGCTATATCCCAAAGCTCAGTTATAGCCTAAAAGGAAAAATCAATCCCGCACGTGCGGGAGGGGTACGAAGCCCGCCGGCTTTGAGGCGATACTGTTAAAAGGGAAAAAATACAGATAGGGCAGCCCCAACTAATTGTAGCTTTTCTTAGGTTGACGGCTATGGTGTTCTCACCCACCACTTTTTTTACCATAATATATTCCTATAACTCGTTTTTAGGCAGCCGCTTAGCCGAAAAATAAAACCCCGCCTCAACAAGCGGGGTTTTTTGTAACCGGTAAAATGAAATCTGGTAGTTTTACTGCCGCTGCCCACTGCGAAGGGCTTTAACAGTACGGGGACTACCTAACAAGATGCCGGGTACAGATCAACAACTCATGGTCTTTACCATTGACATGAGAACAAGCGATTTTAGTGCGTTATCTTAATAAGTTTTTTATTGAATGTCTGCCCGCCGGTTTCCACCTGCAGTATATAGTTGCCATTGCCCAATGCGTCGAGACCCGTGATGGTTATCTTATTAAATCCGTTATAGATAAACTGTTGCTGTTGTTTCACCAGTCTGCCAAAGCTGTCGAACAGGTAGATGGTAGCCTGCCTGTCTGAAGGTGATACGGCATCAAAAGAAATATACTTGTCAAATGGATTCACGATGGCTTTTATCTCGAAGCTGCTGCTGCCAGGATACACTACTGCAATATGGCTGTAGGTATAGCCCTTGGCGGTAACCAGTTTTACGCTGTAGTAGGTAGCACCCGTAAGCGCGGTAGCATCTGCAAACGAATAGCTTTTTCCTTCGCCTTCAGCCGCACTTGCATCTATGTTGCCTATCTGCTGGTAATGCACGGCGTCTGTACTCTTTTCTATTTCAAAATGAATTCCGGCTGTCTCCTGGTCAGTGGTAAAGTCCAGGTTACCGTACCCGTTACCCTGCTTTGCCCTGAAGGCAATTATTTTTGGTGCAGGCAAAACCGAACAGGTGCTGGTTAATACCGTTATCAGCGTACTGGCAGTAAATGCGCAGGCGGGGTTGCTGAGATTGGCAGCGGTAGAAGCTACTTTAATACGGAACATGGTATTGTTTAAAGAAGCGCCTGCCAGAAATGATGGGTATACTGCCGTGTATTGCCATTGGCCCGCAACCAGTACAGGAACACCTACACCGCTTACCCCTGTGCTGCCCCAGGTAAGTCCGCCATCTGTACTTTTCTCCCATTGCCAGTAAGTATAATTGGAAAAATAAGAATTAATAACGGTTGACATATCCACCTGGTTGCCCACGCAAACAGTTACATTGGGCGATGGATTCAGGACCAGATTGGGAGGACAGGTAGCCAGTGCTATATCGTCAATGGCCCAGTCGTTACCACCACCGCCGGGTGCATTGTTGCGTACCATGGCGGTTAAGGAAGTCTGCAGCGGCCCTGTTAAATAGGTAAAGCCTTTTTTGATCCATTGGCCGTTATAGGCTACATCTCCGGTAGTGTAATAGTCAATGCCATTGATGGCCAGTGTAAGGTTGGGTTTTACGCCCGATGAATCGCCGGCAGCGGTAGGAATATATCCTGCACCGCCTGTAGCGCCCTTGCCATTAGAATCGCAACCGCATTTAGAACAGATATTCCTCATCCAGAGCGAAAACTCATAATAGGTATTGGGACAAAGGCCGCTGATGCTCTGGTAAAAAGCAGAGTCAATCCGGTAACTGGCATTAATCACCAGCATATAGCCGCCAGTGCTTCTGGTAACGGTATCAGTAGGGGGGTTGCCCAGCACAGGGCTAACGGCCCCGGTATGGTCGCCAATAATATCCCACAAACCAAATACGCGGTGAGAGGTAGGTGAAGGGTCTGGTTTTGGCCAGCTGTTCACCGTGCTGTAACCGGCACCTGCTGTACTGGTATTATTTGTAATTCCATAATAATAATCGTTGGGGTTGTTAGCGGCAAAAGTTGCATAGGTATAACTGGGAGGCACGTTGGAAGATACACCCCGGTTCTTATTTTTTCCGAAGCCAAAAGTGCCGTTAAACTCTGTACCCAGCGCATTGGCGCCAACGGCATTGCTGCACAAACCATAGTTGGAAAATACAGCCACATTGTCTGCCGGAAAATTGTTGGTAACGATGGCAGCTGCGCCGTTTTTGTAGGTAACGAATCCCCCGCCAATATTTACCTGGCTGCCCAGGGGTGCAGTTATCTGTATCTTATAAGTGGCAACCATGATGCAGGTGCCACCAAAAAAGGAAGGCTTGTCGGTGTTTTTTATCTGGCCTCTTCTGAAAGCAGTTGCCTGCTTGCCGGCAGCTGTATTGTAACCCAGGTTGATGGCGATGCCAGTTCCGGTGATACTTCCACAGTCGTCACCACCGGCATCCGTAAAAGATTTGTAGATTTTTCCTTCGTTGGTAATGACGGCCAGGCTGCCTGGTACGTAAGTAGTTCCTGCGGGAATATTATCAAAGAAACCGCAGCTGTCAAGTGTACCTGACTTTACAACGAAAGTGGCTTTTATCTGCAATATGTCTCCGGGTTCCATAGTACCCCCGGTACTTCCCTTGGTAAGGTTGATATAACTTTTGCCATAATCAACTGTTTGTGCAGTTACCGGAACTGCTGCGGCAAATACAGCAAAACAAATAAGCGGTGTGTACAATTGTACAGTAAGCAGGTTAGGTTTCATAGATACGGGTTTCGGATTTCAGCATCACATACTCTCTACTTCACCCAATAAAAATAGCTATTGAAAGGGTGATAAACAATCGTAGTACTACTTCGTTAATTGTGTAAAGAATGCAGTATTTTTTTGTGCTGTAGTTGGCTGGTAATCAGGACTGTATTTTTTCCCTGCTGCCGGTGGGCGCCGGATAAGTGTTTTTTCTGCTTATATAAATGAGAATCCCGGGAGAGATAATTTCAATAGCGTATTCGATGAAGGGAGGCTGCAGAAAAGCGCAATTGCGTAACTGTTTAATATTTATATTGCCACGGGTCAGGCACTGCAGCGTAAATTATTTATTTATTTTAACCACCTGCCTGCTGATACTTTCATGTTGCCATTCTGCTGTAAGCGTGTATATGCCATTGCTCAGGCCATTGAGGTCCGGCATTTTTATGGTGCTTATACCGCGTTCTGCCTGTTGTTGAACCAGGGTCTTAACCGCCCTGCCATAATTGTCGTACAGCGTGGCTTTAATATCTCCCTGGCCGGGCAATACCACATCAAATTGCAGGCTGCCTGCAAATGGATTTACCAAATTGTACACCGGACCGTTTATTGTTTCTCAGTCGGCCACGGTACGTGCAATTGCAGTCAAAACAAACTGGGCACAAAGTTATACTGCGGTTGCTTTTTACACTTTCATGGCAGCAAG
>JANPGT010000295.1:0-3179 GCA_031424135.1 Chitinophagaceae bacterium | reverse complement strand
CATTGGGTCCATACCAGCGCATCGTAGGAGTGAGAATTGTCATGCTGTATTATTTCCTTTCAAAAATAGGGGGAATGTCTGATGTCTGATTTTTTGATGGCTGATTTCTTGCATGCCATTTTGCACAATTTATGCTAACTTCCTTGATCAACCCATCTGCCCCATCTGCCCCATCAACCAACCAACTCATTAACCAAACTCCGGCTGATGCCCAGCTCAAGCCCTCTTAATTCTGCCAGCGCTTTTAAACGGCCAATACCTGAATAACCGGGATAGGTTTTCTTCTGCAAATCGTCCAGCATCTGGTGGCCGTGATCGGGCCGCATAGGAATAGATACATTTCTTTTTTTCATCAGCAGCAGGGCTTCTTTTACGATACCATACATATCTGCATCGCCACCCAGGTGCTGCGCTTCGTAAAAATTACCGTCCGCATCCCGCTTTGTATTGCGCAGGTGAAAGAAATGAATGCGGTCTCCAAACTTCCTGATCATCCCCACCAAATCATTATCGGCTCTTGCGCCAAATGAACCTGTGCAGAAACAAAGGCCGTTGGCAGCAGACGGTACTGCATTAAACATATCTTCCACATCATTTTCAGTACCCATGATCCGCGGCAAGCCCAGCACTGCGTACGGCGGATCATCCGGATGAATGGCCATCTGCAAACCAGCCGCTTCCGCCACCGGCACCACCTGTTCCAGGAAATAGAAGAGATGTTGCTTGAGCAAAGCTGTATTAATGCCTTTGTAGGTTTCCAGTGCCGCCAACACCTGTTCCGGGGTAAATGCTTCATCGCTGCCAGGTAACCCCAGCATAGTATTGCGGAAAAGCTTTTCTTTATCAGCTTCGCTCATAGCCGAAAACTTATCCCTGGCTGTTTGTATTTCGGCGGCCGTGTAATCTTTTTCCGCACCTGGTCTTTTCAGCAAAAAAAGATCAAACGCCATGAAGGCAGCGCGTTCAAAATATAAAGCTTTACTGCCATCGGCCAGGGTATAGGCTATATCGGTACGCAGCCAGTCAAGCACGGGCATAAAATTATACGTAACTACCTGCAGTCCGCAGGCCGCCACATTCCGCAGGCTCTGCTGGTAATTTTCAATCAGCTGCAGGTACTGGCCACTTTGCTTTTTAATATCGTCATGCACGGGCAAGCTTTCAATTACCTTCCATTCCATTCCGGCTTCGTTTATCATTTTTTTGCGGGCATTGATGCCCGGTAGGCTCCATACCTCCCCCACTGGTACCTGGTGCAGTGCAGTAACAACACCGGTACAGCCTGCCTGCCGGATATCGCTTAAACTAACGGGGTCATTTGGACCGAACCAGCGCATGGTTTGCGTAAGATGTTTCATATCATAATGGGTTGAACAGCCTAAAAATACCTGATGTAATAATGTACGCAAGCTACAAAAAACAATGTTTAAGCAGTGATAATCACGGTGCAATCGTATTACAGCACATTGTGATATCAGCAAAGTCAGCCATTTTGTCCACCAATCTGGTAGCCTGTCATAAATAGCTGTATTATTTTATTGGGGCATGAAAAATCTCCGGTTCGCGGCAACCCCTGGGCGCAACAGACAAATTGCAAACCACGGCAGCCAGATAATATTCCGATGCGTGATAATGATTTAGTTTCGAAACAGATAGCACCCCGATTATTTTGCAATAACCGTTCATATAAAAAAAAGGAATACTGTGTCGTTAATGATGTCAAAAATGGTATCTTAGGGTAGTGTTAGGTATTAATGTAAAAGGCTCAGACTTATCTTATTGCTATTGTAAACCCAATCCTGCCCCAATACCCTTGTTTTACTATTAATATAATAACCGGAGTTCAAACACCATTACGTGAGCCAGCCTATACAAATCATAATCGTAGACGATCATTCCATGATGCTGAATGCGTTAAAGTCTTTATTACCGCACGATAGCACTATTGCAGTTACCGGCACCGCTTCTTCTGGTCCGGAAGCAGAAAAAATTTACGAACAATTAATACCGGATGTGGTAGTGATGGATATTTATATGAAACCGGTTACTGGTATAGAGACTGCGCAAAATATCCTGAAACGTCATCCCAATGCTAAAATCCTGGGCTTATCCAATGCATGGTCTACAGAAGACTCTGCAGCACTGCGCAAAATTGGAGGAAGGGGATATATTGTAAAAACCGCGCCGCTCGATGCCATCGTGAACTGCATCCGGAGGGTGTATGCCGGGGAATTGTGTTTTGAAGAAGATGATTTTAAAGGATAGGAAGCAATCAGTATTGAGTATATAGTACTTAGTATTGAGACTGGCGGTTAACGTACGCTGTCTTCGGCAGCTATGAATTTTCCACCCCTCATAATATTCAAACTTTCCGGAAAAGTACGCCACCCGCATATAAATGCCGGGCCTTACGGCTGATATAGGTTCCCCTTGTCTAAATACTAAGTACGGAAACTGTAAAGGCTGAGACGCCGGCTAAAATGCAATACCCGCGTCTGAGTACTGAATACTGAATACTATATTTGCCGCATGAAATTGCAATTCTGGTCGGTAGGCAAGCCGCATGAACCCTATATCAAGCCGGGTGCAGATGCATTTACCAAACGCATTACCAATTACTATCCCGCAGACTGGAATATTATTGGCACGCCCAAAAACGCGGGTGTGCTCAGTGAGGCCGATTTAAAAAAGAAAGAGGCCGAAATAATATTAAACGCACTCAGCAAAGACGATTACCTGGTTGCACTGGATGAAAGGGGTAAATCCATGACATCAGAAAACCTGGCTGACTTTATACAGGCAAGGGCCAATGAAAGTACCCGGCAAGTCATTTTCCTGATTGGCGGCGCCTATGGCCTGCACGAAAGCGTCTTGCAGAGAGCCGGCTTTAAGTGGTCGCTCTCTCATTTAACTTTTCCGCATCAGCTGGTAAGATTAATTTTAGCCGAACAGGTATACCGCGCCTGTACCATTATCAGAAACGAAAAATACCATCATCAATAACAGCCTCCAATGACTTTATCAATAACACTTATCCTGATTATTATTACCTGCGTTGTCTCGTTAACCGCTTTCAACAGTGAAAAGGTTTTTGATGACCTGATATTTTATCCGCCGGCTATTTCCGGGCAGCGGCAATACTACCGCTTTTTTACCTGCGGTTTCATTCACGCCAATTA
>JANPGT010000294.1:0-7898 GCA_031424135.1 Chitinophagaceae bacterium | reverse complement strand
CTCAGTAAAATGAATTTCAGTGAATATAAAAGCCTGGGGGGAACGGCCCTTGCCACAGAAACAGATCCGGGTAACAATAAATTATATATAGGAGCATATCAGCATTTTGCAACGCCCAGCATCAGCAGCCGGTTGCTGTATTTCCCTGGCACTTCCCATGTGGGCCTCAGCGCTGCACTGGAAAAAAGTTTCGGTGTATATGATCTGTTCAACTGCCGCCTGGGCATACCCATTGTGCTTATCAACAGTAAAAAAACACCGGCAGTGAATATCGAGTGTTATATATTATTGTTAGATCTTTTAAACAGCTCAACCGGCATCAGCAAAACTACTGCCGGGCTTTCTATTGGTATACCTTTTAGCCGGCTGATGTATTAAAGCGCTAATAACAAGTGTTTTCTGAACTGTAAATGCAGGTTTTTACTCTCCTCTCCGGTGGCGGCGTGAAAAGAGGGTTGTTCGGTTTAACCTGATTTTTTCGGTATCCTGATTTGTATTAAATTTAATATCCTGGTTACTTCAATACGGCCCCATTGGCCGTACCAGCGCCAACAACCATTAAAGAGAAAAGCTCCTGTTGAATATCGCCCCGATTGGTAGCAGTAGACATCCGGGTTGAGACTGTCACAAGCACAAAATATCCTTCATACCTGTTCGCACCCGCCCATTTCCGTACAATCAGTATAGCTCCTTCCTGTAAAATAACGGGCAACTATTTTTCTTAAATCCAATCAATTGTAAAATCCGTAGATAGTATACAGTTTCTACAGTAATCATGATTAATTGCTGAATATATGAGAAAAATTATTCGCCATACATGCGCTGGCCTCGCAATAATTATCCTCCTGGGCGCCTGCAAAAAAGACGCCGCTGTTCAGCCAATTATTCAACCACCTGTTGTTACTGACATTAATCTAAAAGCAGAAACAGAAGCGCCGGTGTTAAAAACAACCACGCTGCCACTGAATACAAATGTGGGGGGTTTTTACAGTGCACTACCTGTCAACTATTCTAAAACCAGCAAATCATACCCATTAATTGTATCTATTCATGGCGGCGGCCAGTATGGTAATGGAGAGCTGGACCTGCCCCTGCTCTTAAACGACGGTATTCCGCAGTTAATCGATGAAAAAATATTTCCGCCCAGCTTTACCGTTAAAGGTATCCACTACTCATTTATTGTTATCGCCCCCCAGTTAAAACAATTCCCGGCAGCAGCAGACATCAAAGACGTGATTGATTATGCAAAGAGAACATACCGGATAGACAGCAATCGCATTTATCTCTCGGGCTTAAGCAATGGTGGTGTAGCAACCTGCATTGTAGCCGGCAGTTATGCCAATGAGATTGCTGCCATTGTACCGGTGGCAGGCGAGTATCCGGATAGCGCCGTTTGCAGCAGTCTTGCAAGGAACAAAGTGGCCATCTGGAATTTTCATAATAATAACGACCCGGTGATACCCATCAGCACAGCCACGCAATTTATTTCCTTGGTGAATAGCTTTTCGCCACAGGTTGCACCCAGGCTGACCGTATTTCAATCAGACAAGCACGACGCCTGGACAAAGGCCATCAACCCGGCCTATAAAGAAGACAATATGAATATTTACGAATGGATGCTGCAGTACACTAAATGAGAAACCGGATTGTTGGTGAAAACACCAACAACGGCGGGAAGGGATGGAACGCAGATTTTTAAGATTGTTATGATAGCATAGGATATAAGCGTACTTGAAGCAGCGTTATTATGTTTTTGATCCTGGCTCGGTGAGACACTGGCCAGGGACTGAAAAAACACCAACAACGGTGAAACGGCGGCAACTACGCATTCGCAGCGATACAATTTCACTATACCATACCCGCTGATCCTTCCCTTTGATCAAAAATACATGTGAATCATTTTGCCAATACCACGGGCAAAAACCTTCGCTTCTATACGCTGCCACCAGCCTGCCTTTTTGTTGCGGCAGGCAAGATCCAGTATGCTATAAAACCCGCCTGCCGTAACAGGCATGTCTAAATCCATTTCCCGGGAAGAACCCGCCATGGCCTGCCATGGACTTTTACACCGTAACCCCGGTATTTTAATTATTCATTTAAAAAAATGTGGTATGCAACAAACTAAGTTTATGCGTAAACGAAAGTTGAAGTTCTTTCTAATTGCAGGCTGCCTGCTGGTATGCTCGGGCATCATGATGTCGTCCAGCCACCGCGAAGCGCCGCTTATTGCCAATGATCCGCTGGCAGACAACACGGATCTTTATGCTTTCAGGAGTCCGGACAACCCGAATAAGGTGATCCTTATTGCAGATTATGTTCCGGCGGAACTGCCCTACGGCGGTCCCAATTACAATTCATTCGGTGAAAACATCCGGTATGAGGTCCACATCGATAATAATACCGCCACACCCGGCGATGATATTATCTACCGCTTCCTGTTTAAACAGACCAACCAGGATCCCACTACATTTTTCAACATCCGTTTGGGGAAACAAAACCTGTACACCACCTACACCTGCCAGAAAAGTGTAGACGGCGGGCAAAGTTTTACCATGGTGGTGGCTAACGGTGTGGTGCCAGCGCCCAATATTGGTCCGCGCAGCATCAGCAGCCCTGTAGGACTGGGTGTGGCTGATTACAACACACTTATTAACCAGTCTATTGCTACGGCCAGTACTGGCGAAAGAATCTACTGCGGACCAGCAGACGACCCTTTCTATGTAGACCTGGGCGGCATATTTGATTTGGGTGATGCGCCGCGCCAGAACAGCCGCATACGCGATGGGCTGGGCCATTATAATATCCATTCTATCTGTATTGAAGCAGATATTGCAAGTTTGCAGAAAGATCATAAAACTGCAGAGCAGGCGGCCAATATACTGGATGGTAATTACGTGATTGGTGTTTGGGCTTCCAGCAGCCGCCGCGCTACCAGGACCCTGAACTCTGCAGCGGGCGGATCCCCTTTTAACCCCCTGGGTGGCGGTACTGTTACAGAAGAAGGTAACTGGGTACAGGTCTCAAGAATTGGTATGCCCTTAACCAATGAAGCCGTGGTAGCTGTTGGTAAAAAGGATTACTGGAATGCATTGACCCCTTACCAGGACCTGGCCAACATCAACATATTCGGAGATTATTTTTATAATCCTGAACTGGCGCTGTACATGGACCAAAGCAAGTTTGCAGCTGCGGTACCTGCCTTTAATGCACTGCGTGTTCAATCAAATTCTTTGAAGCAGTTTGATTTTCGTAACGGCAGAAGCGGTTTATATGGACTGAAAGGCAGTTCTGCACTTACAGGTACTGCATTGGACGATGCCATTTTCGGAACCCTGTTATTGCCCGGGCCGGGTAAACCCCGCTCAGTCGATCTCTGGCCCATCTTTCATACCGGTGTGCCCAATCTGCGCCCTTATCAGCTGGCTACCGGTAAAGCTGGTAATCCACTGGCAGCAGGTAAGCCTTTTATTAATAATTTTTTACCCAATGGTGGTGATATGCTGCGGTTGAACATGGCCGTTCCACCTACCAAAAGGAATGATCCTAAGTTCAGTTCACTGGGACTGGTACAGGCTGCAGTATTGGGTTTAACAGATCCAGCCTACAATGGTAACAGTCTACTGCAATTCATTCCCAATATGGATGGTTTCCCGAATGGCCGGAGGCTGGAAGACGATGTAACCAGGATTGAACTGCAGGCCGTAGGTGGCGTTGTATTGGCTGCCATCGGTTTGTGGTACGATGATTTTAGTGCCGGGGGTTCTCCGGTTACCAATCAACTCGTTAATACGCTGCAGTATTCAACCGGCGTAGAGAAAAACGATACCACATTTAAACCATCATTTCCTTATGTACAAACACCCTGGAGAGGAACAGCCGTACAGTAAACCAATAAAACACTATTTTATATGAAACGAAAAATATACGCTGCCATTCTGTTGACAGTGATGGTAGCCAACACAGGAATGTCCGTGTTTGCGTCCAGCCACCGGGAAGCACCGATGATTGCGAACGACCCGTTGGCAGACAACACGGATCTGTATGTATTCCGCAGTCCGGATGATCCTTCCAAGGTAACCATTATCGCCAATTATGTTCCGCTGCAATTACCGCAGGGGGGCCCTAATTATTATTCCTTTGGAGATAATATCCGTTACGAAATACATATTGACAACAATGCCGCCAATAACACTTTTGCCTACGGCGATGATATTGTTTACCGGTTTACGTTTAATAAAACAAATGAAGACCCCAGCACATTTTTTAATATCCGCCTGGGCAAGCAAAACCTCAAAACCACCTACACAATGGAGAAAAGCACCGATGGTGGTGTTAATTTTTCAACGGTGGTGAGCAATGGTATGGTTCCGCCACCCAATATAGGACCACGCTCTATTACCGGGGCGGCCGGCCTGGGTGCAGCAGATTACAATTCACTTATCAGCAGCGCCATTACCACCAGCACTACCGGGGAAAAGGTTTTCTGCGGAACGGCAGATGATCCATTCTTTGTAGACCTTGGTGGCATCTTTGATTTAGGAGACGCCCCAAGAGCAAGTGGCATGGCTACCGACGCGGTAAAATGCAAAAACGCCTCCACCATTGCCATACAGGTAGACATTGCAGCTTTGCAAAAAGATCATAAGCCGGTAGAAAACGCCGCCAATATTCTTGATGCAGATTACGTGATTGGCGTATGGGCTTCTGCCAGCAGAAGAAAGATCAGGACATTGAATACAGATGGCACGCAATCATTTACCGGTTCCTGGGTACAGGTATCACGTTTGGGTATGCCCCTCACCAATGAAGCCGTAATACCCATTGGCAATAAGGACCTCTGGAATTCACTGACACCTTACCAGGAAGCTGGTTTAACAACTGCCGATCTTTTCGCTGCTTCATTCTATAATCCTGAGCTGGGGCTCTATATGGACGATAGCCAGTTTGGTACCGCTGTTCCCGGGCTGAAACCTCTGCGCATCCAGTCAAATTCACTGGGTATGTTTGATTTCAGAAATGGCAAAAATGGTCTCTATGGTTTAAAAGGAAACCCGGCGCTGGCAGGTTCTGCACTGGATGATGCCATAGCAGGTAAATTACTTTTACCAGGTCCGGGTCTTCCCCGCTCAGTAGATTTATGGCCTATTTTCCATACCGGTGTACCCAATTTAAAACCTTACCAGCTGGCTACGGGCAAAGCCGGCAATCCACTGGCAGCAGGTAAGCCATTTATCAACAATTTTTTACCCAATGGCGGCGATATGCTGCGGTTGAACATGGCGGTTCCGGTAACCAAAAGAACAGATCCCAAATTCAGTTCGCTGGGACTGGTACAGGCCGCCGTGCTGGGCCTGACAGATCCTGCCTATAACGGCAATGCAAATCTGCAATTTATTCCCAACATGGACGGCTTCCCCAATGGAAGAAGGCTGGAAGACGACGTAACAAGAATTGAACTGCAGGCAGTAGGTGGTGTTGTACTGGCAGCCATAGGGCTTTGGTACGATGACTACACCCCGGGCGGCAGTCCGGTAACGCCTAACCTGGTAAACGTGCTGGGTTACAATACAGGTGTAAATGCCAATGATACTGCACTTAAAGGCAGCTTCCCCTATGTACAAACGCCCTGGCCGGGTAACTGCAACTGCAGTGGCATAGGAGTGGACTATACACAGCCCGCAGTGCTGCCGCCTACACCGGATCCTATGCGCCTTGCTGCACCGGAAGTGTTTATTTCCGCTGCACCCAACCCGGTAGCGGGTACTGCCAATGTTCGGTACAGGGTTTCCACAGGTTCCATTGTTACCATACAGGTAACCGATGGCAACGGAAATTTGGTAAAAACCCTACAAAACGGAAGGCAATTGGCTGGCACTTATAATATTTCCTGGAATACTTCAGGCGTACCTGCAGGACTGTATTTTATCAACACCAAAGAAAATGGTGTAATAAAACAGAGCATTAAAATAGTAAAACAATAAGTCAATCATTGTACTGCTGCAGAAAACAGGTTACACATTACCGTGTAGCCTGTTTTCCCGGCAGTAACATCAACCACCATTTGTATGAAAAAGAATACTGTATACGGTTTCACCCTATTTCTTTTTGTGCTGGCAGCAGCCGGTATTTTCTTCAAGTATAAAAATGATGAAATAAAAAAAGAAAACAGGACTTACCCTGTGCTGGACCGCAAGGGAACAGCCGCGGCTACAGATGAATTTAAAGCCGTATTGGCAAGAAGTATTGCCTTACTGGCCAAACTTAAAAAAACACCGGACGATACAAAGACGCAGCTGGCGCTGGCAACATTATACGTACAGGAGGCAAGGGCTTCCGGTAACTACATGTATTACGACCAGGCAGCTATGAAACATGTAAATGCAGTATTGGCAAAAGACCCGAAAAACTTTGAAGCCATGTCTCTGAAAGCCCTGCTGATGCTGAACCAGCATCATTTTGCAGAAGGCTTGCAGCTGGCAGAAGCAGCGAAGAATATTAACCCCTATAATGCATTTATCTATGGGCTGATTATAGATGGCAACGTAGAGATGGGTAATTACACTGCAGCAGTAGAAAACGCCGATAAAATGGTTTCCATCCGCCCCGATATCCGCTCCTATTCCCGCATTTCTTACCTGCGCGAGATCCATGGAGACAATCCCGGCGCCATTGATGCCATGAAGATGGCAGTAGAAGCTGGCCTACCCGGAGATGAGAGTACCGAATGGGCAAGAATACAGCTGGCACGCCTGTACGAAAATACCGGTGACCTGAAAAATGCTGAAATGCATTATACCATTGCGCTGCAAAGCAGGCCTGGGTACGCCTACGCTTTTGCCGGTCTTGCAAGAGTAGCTACCGCCGCAAAAGATTTTACAAAAGCCGTTGGCCTGTACCTGCAGGCAGACAGCCTGGTAAATGATTATGCCATCAAAGAAGAACTGGCGGATACCTATAAAGCAGCAGGCGAAAATGAAAAAGCAGCCGCCCTGGCCAATACTATAGTGAACGAGATGAAGGCCGCCGCCGGAAACCAGCAAAAAGATGATAGCTCAGGGCACTATTCGGACCGTGAACTGGCCTACGCATTTTTAAAAACCCACCAGTACGATAAAGCACTTGACCACGCATTACTGGAGTACAACAGGAGACCAGAAAACATTGATGTAAACGAGACGCTGGCCTGGGTCTACTATTCAAAAGCTGATTTTGCCAAAGCTTTACCGTTTGCCAAAGCAGCGCTGAAAACCAACTGCAAAAACCCGGTATTATTATGCAGGATGGGTTTGATCTATTTTAAAAATGGCGATACCACCACGGCTAAAAAACTATTAGCAACAGCCATGGCCAACCATCCCAATATACCAGTAACATTGAAAACAGAAAGCGGAGCAATTTTAGCGCAATTGTAATAAATACAGTGATGAATAAAAAGCTACTCCTGGTTTTTTTAGTGCTGCTGGTTTTTCCCTTTATACAAACGCATGCCCATACCATCAACTACGCGCTGGAAAAAGCACCGGTGCAAAACGTAGTATGGTTTTACCTGAAAATGGGGTTTACGCATATAATACCCTCCGGCGCAGATCATGTTTTATTTGTAGCAGGTCTGTGTTTGCTGAATACCCGTTTCAAAACAATTTTATGGCAGGCAACCGCTTTTACGGTGGCGCATTCCATTACCCTGGCGTTGAGCATGAAAAATATTATCGTAATGCCGGGTGCTGTGGTAGAGCCTATCATTGCCCTGTCAATACTTTTTATAGCGGTGGAAAATATATTGCTGACAGAATTAAAAGCCTGGCGTATAGGAGTTGTATTTATGTTTGGCCTCATACATGGAATGGGCTTTGCCAGTGCCTTAAATGAAATAGGCTTGCCCAGGAACCAATTCTTCA
>JANPGT010000293.1:0-2362 GCA_031424135.1 Chitinophagaceae bacterium | reverse complement strand
AATTAGAACTTACTTTAATAACAGGTACCATTGCCAAACCATAAGGTGTACCCCTGCCCGTCATAAAAACATGCACATTCATGCCCGCCGCCAGCTGCAGGGTACCGCAAACAAAATCGCTGGCCGGCGTAGCCACAAAATTGAGCCCCTTTGTGCGTATTTTTTCTCCGGGAGAAACAACATCCATAATGGGACTGGTACCCGATTTAACAACAGAGCCCAATGCTTTTTCTACAATATTGCTCAATCCGCCCCGCTTGTTACCCGGCGTGGTATTGGCACTCCGGTCTGCCTGTCCATTCAGCAAATAAGCATCGTACCAGGCCATTTCATCTTTTAAGGCCTGCGCTACTTTTTCATCGGCGGCTCGGGGTATCAATAAATGAATGGCATCTCTTACTTCGGTTACTTCAGAAAACATCACTGTGCCCCCGGCCCTTACAATTAAATCAGCAGCAAAACCGGCGGCCGGGTTAGCCGTCAGCCCGGAAAAAGCATCACTGCCGCCACATTGCATCCCCACCACCAAATCAGCTGCGGGGCAGGTTTCACGTCGTCTTTGATTGAGCTTTACCAAATGTCTATCCGCCATTTCCATAATGCCTGCCACTATTTCTTCAAACCCGGAAAAAGCTTCGTCCTGTAAATACAGTATGGAATCTTTGCTGTTTTTATCCCCCTCCCGCAGCAAACGCTCCGGCCTTAGTTTTTCACAGCCCAGCCCAATAATCATGGTCTCATCGCCAAAATTGGGATTCTGTGCAATGTGTTTAATTGTTCTGATGGGTATCATAGCAGCCGGTGCCTCTATGGCAATACCGCAACCGTAACTGTGGCTAAAGGCTACTACATCATCCACATTGGGGTACAAGGGCAACAATTCCTTTTTAATTTTATCGGTAACATAGTTGGCGATGCCCGCTACACATTGAACACTCTCGGTAATGGCCAGCACATTCTTGGTACCAACAGAACCGTCGGCATTTCTGAATCCCTGGAAAGTATAACCGGTTAATGGATCAGGCAAAGGAGCAAGGGCCTTTTTATATAAAATATCTCTCAGTGGCGGTGGTTGGGGCATTTCAATATTGGTTTCGTTTACCCAGCTGCCTTTTGTGATACCGGTATTGGTATACCCGATGATTTCACCATAGCGAATCACGGAACTGCCTTCGGGCATATCCTGCAATGCCACTTTATGCCCCATGGGAATGTCCTGGGTTAAGACAATTCCTTCTGAAACAATGGTGCCTTTTGGTAAACCTGAAGGATTGGGCACAATACCCACATTATCAAAAGCGGTTGTTTTAATAAGGGTATTGCCTGAAGTATTACTCATTGCTGTCTTTTAAATTAATGGAAAAACTTTCGATAAAATCATAATGGCGGCCAATCCTGCAAGGCCCATTACCGTTAGCATACAGGAGAAAAAACGTATCGTTTCTTTTTCTTTCATCCCCGACATTTCTGTTATAATCCAGAAAGCACTGTCATTCATCCAGGAAAATACTTTGGAACCACAACCAATCACCAATGCCAGGTAAACAGGATGAAAACCCAGCACTGCCGCACTGCTGAACCCCTTCATTACACCAATAGTGGTTACCATCGCCACCGTAGCAGAACCCTGTGCGGTTCGCACCACCGCAGTTATCAGGAAGGCCAGCGGCAAAATAAAGGTTTTATAGGCGGACGCCATTTCCGCTATTTGTACACCGATACCGGTTTGCTGCAGCATTTGCCCAAAAGTACCCCCCGCAGAAATGATTAACACAATGGTGCCGGCACTTATTACCGCTTCGGAAACAATTTTCTGAAATGCCTTGGTATTTTTCAGGCGCCGCCACAGCAATAAAAGTGCAAAAAAAGCGGAGATAAACAACGCAATATTACTGTCGCCCACTAATTTAAAAAACGCCAGCACCCCAGCCTGAATTGACCCGGGATTTACCGCCTGCTTATCAAACAGGAGGCGGAGAATGGTATTAACTGCTATTAAAACTATGGGAAATACAACAGGAAACAGCGAAATGAACAGGCCCGGCAAAGCGTCGGTTGTTGATGAGTCTTTTTGTCTTAATTCCTCAATGGATACATCTGCTGTATCCCGCATCGGCAAATCCCATTTTTTGTTGGCCCATACGGCATACAGGTACCCGCAGGCAATAGTGAAAATGCCTACAACAAGGCCCATGCCCATCATTACCCCGTGGTTAACGTTCAATTCATTGGCTACAAACGAGGGTCCGGGCGTGGGAGGAATCATGGCGTGGGCCATTACACCGCCGCCTACACCGCAACTTAAATAAAGGCTGAACTTCCTCGGGTTATGAATACCCATCGATTTCACCAGCGGAATCAT
>JANPGT010000292.1:0-4161 GCA_031424135.1 Chitinophagaceae bacterium | reverse complement strand
TCATCTGCACCAGCAGCAGTAGTAAAAGAAATTTTTGTATCAAGTGTTTTCATGTTGCTGACAGGCCTGTGCTGAAAATCCATTTTACTCCAGAAACGGTCATCTATACTGGGTGATAGTGGGTAGTCTCCTTTCCTGTTTCGTTTGCTGGCTGGAAGCGGCTGGTAATACGGTATTGCCAGTTTCTTATGCAGCACATAACTGCTCCCTTCTTTTTTCAATCCATCGCTGTAAAAATACCCCATGCTGAAAAAGTCGGCAGACAGGCGCATCGATTTTAATACAGCACTGCCTTTCCTGTACCGGTAAAAATCAGGACTGTCTGAACGCCCGGAAGCGATGATCAGCGGCCAATCCACACCACCAAACAAAGTGGTACTTGTACCGTCATTGCGTAAGCGCAGCGTGGCGGACTTTGTAAAAAGTATTTCGTACCGCAGCGGCGGGGCAACACTTTCCGGCAAGACCTGCTGCAGCAAAGGATTGTCAAGAAAATTAAATAAACATTTATTAATTATCTCTTCTTCAAAACCTTTTACCTGCTCAATCAATTGTGTGATGCCTGCAAACAAAGGGTTATTGTCTTTAATGGCCAGCCACCTGTACTGCAGGTAATAAGCCACCATGCTTTTAGAAGAATATTGATCCTGGCGGCGTGAATCAACGGTTACCACCTGCCCATCGGGCTCCATATAGTACCAGGTCATGGCCAGGTTCTTTCTTACCGCCTCAAATAACAATGGCTTTTTTAACAGGCGGCCTACCGTAAGAAAAGCCGTATTTTCTACCACGGCATAGTTGGCACTTCGTTCAGAATAATGTCCGTCTTCATCTATGTAAACACCTTCTGCCAGCCAGTCTTCAATACGGTTGATGTACTGCTGACTGGGGTACAAAGCATTGATACCTGCCAGTGCTGCGCAAACCAGCCAACGGTGGTTAGGCGTATGAACGCCGCCCGTAGACAGCGCCGTGCCGCACCTGACCAGGAATTGCCGCAGCTTCTTGTTTATATTTTCTATTGCCGCGCCATGCATTGGCTGCAGCAGGCTGGCTGCGGCAGCCAGCGGCTCTACCAGGAAGGCAGTATCCGGCGGCGATTCAAGGTTGCCGAAATTCAGCGTGCCGTCTGCCGATTGCAATGATGCCAGCAGTTGCAAGAGTTTTTCAAGTCCTTCTTCAATAGCGGAACTTTGGTAATAGGCTGAACCGGGTGAAACATAGGAAGCGGACAGGGTGGCAAAATCAAACCCTATCTTTCTGCCGGTAGCGGTTACACCCGCACGCAAGTCAGCCAGCAATTTATCTGACTGCTTATCATTGGCGGCTACCAGCCTTGCAAGCAACGCTGTATCAATACCCGGTTCTTTCAACATACCTGCGGCGGCATTGGCATCGGGTAAATTAATATAAGGCGCCAGTAAAACAGCGCCACCAATTTTCAAACCCTGTTTCAGGAAATCAGTACGTTTTATCTTATCCATATGATCAATCATTTACAGAAAAAATACCAAATAGCAGGCTGCCGCAGGCCAATCCAAAAATACATTATTCACGCAGGCAAAAGCCATATGATTCAGCACCGGTGCAACAGAAATTCAGCACCTAAGGTAAGCGACAGGCTATTGATCAAGGCTGATTTTATTCATAAAAAAAGGCGCCACTTTACAGCGGCGCCTTCCATTAAAAATTATCTCTTAAAACCCTTTCTTCTGCAAAGAATTACCGTCTGCATCCAGCTCCACAATTTCATATCCCATTTTCTGCAGGCCGGGTAATATTTTTAACTTATCACCTACCAATACAATATTAATCTTACCGGGTTTAATCCATTTTTTAGCAAGCCCATCTATCTCTGCTTTTTTAATATTGGCCAAAATTTTATTTTGCTGATCTACGTAATCTGCAGGCAGGTTATAGTCCAAAATGCGGGAGATAAACCCGGCTTTCTGTACACCTGTTTCATACCGCAGCGCATCTCGCTGGCCAATGGCACTTTTTGTAAACGACAGTTCATCTTCGGTAATACCATCTGCTTCGTATTTATTCAATTCCTTCATTACCTCGGTTAATGCACTGTCTGTAGCACCTGCTTTAATACCGGAACTGAATTCAAAATCGCCTGAATAATTATCACCATCAAAACCAGAGCGGGCGCCATAGGTCCAGCCCTTGTCCTCCCGCAGGTTTAAATTCAGGCGGCTGTTAAAAGCACCTCCCAGGATATAGTTCATCAGGCCCGCTTTGTAGTACTCTCCGGTAGCATCATATTTTAAACCGGTGGCATAACCCACACGGAATTCAGTTTGTGCCGCTTTGGGAACATCTACCAGGTAAATAGTTGATTTGCCTACTTCAGGCAGCGGAGCATTCACAGCAGGTATGGCTACTTTTTTATTGGGCAGTTTATCCAGGAAGGCCAGCTTGGGCAATATCTCTTCCTGCTTTACATCGCCCACCACCACTACTTTGGCGCCCTGAGAACTGATGTAGTTGCTGTAATAATTGCTGATATCCTCCAGCTTAATATTGCTGAGAGAGCTTTCTGTTCCGTCTTCGCTCATGCCCAATATATTGCTGGCGCCATAATATATCTTGGCGGCAATATCTGAGGCAACAGCAGCGGGCTGTGTTTTGGCCTGCTTCAGTCCTTCCAGGTTTTGCTTCTGGTTACGTTTAAAAGCATCTTCAGTGAAGTTGGGGTTAAACATTCTTTCCTGTAAGAGTACCAGTGTTTTGTCTATATTCTTTTTTAAACACTGTACAGTCATTACTATACCATCGCGGCTACTGTAAGTGTTGATGGAGCTGCCCAGTTTCTGGAGTTCAATCGCTAGCTGTTCTGCGGTATAATTCTTAGTGTCTTCATTCATCATGTCTGCAAAAAAACTTGCCAGTCCCAGTTTGGAAGTATCTTTTGCTTCCAGCAGATGTCCACCGGGCAATGTGATGCTGATGTTTACCGTAGGCAGTTCATTGTTTTGTGCGCCAATCATCTTAATGCCATTGGGCAGGTTCTTTGTCCAGAAGGCGGGCACTTTTACCACGGGGTTAGCACCATTGCCAGGCAATTTGCTCCTGTCAAAATTATCGGCAGCTTTTGAATATTTCAATTTTGCATAACCGTAATCGGGAGCTGCATAGTGGCCGGAATCAATTTTGTAGTTATCCACGGCGGCCAGCATTTTCTCCTGCGCTTTCGGCAATACGCTTACAATAACAGCATGCTTTGTTTTAATATACCTGTTGTATACGCGCATTACGTCCTCTTTGGTAACAGCCGTATACATTTTTAACAGTTCGCCAATTTTATTGGGGTTGCCGGTAAATGTCTGAAAGGCGGCCAGCTGGCTTACTTTGCCTGCTACACTTTGCAGCCCGTTGATGTACTGCGCTTCAATACCGCCTTTAAACCTGGCCACGTCTTCATCTGTTACACCCCGCACTTCAAAACTATCCAGCGAAGCCCTTACCAGTTTTTCCATATCCGCCAGGGTTTTGCCCGCGTAAGGAACTACCGTCATAAAAAATTCCCCGGACAGCTCACTCAATTGGTTGTTGGCATTTGCCTGCAGCGCCAGTTGCTTTTTCACCATCTGTTGGTAGAAAACTGAATTCTTGCCCTGGCCAAGTACCTGTGCCAGGCAGGCAAGTGCTGCCATATCCTTATCATAATTGGGTACAGTGGGATATACTACCGCCAGCAATGGCAGGCGGGCATAGTTATCTGTATACGAAACATAACGGTCTTTTTCTACATTGGCAGCTGGTACCACCACTTTTTGCACGTCTGGGCAGCGCGGTATGTTGCCATAATATTTTTCTACCAGCTTTACTACTTCTTCCGTTTTCACATCACCACCTACTGTAAGGGTAGCGTTGTTTGGACCATACCAGCGCAGGAAAAAGTTTTTAAGATCGTTTACACTTACGCGGTTCAGATCTTCTACATAGCCGATGGTAAGCCAGGAATACGGGTGGCCATAATCATACAGGTTTTTTGCCACTACTTCGCTGATCAAACCATAGGGCCTGTTATCGTAGTTCTGCCCACGTTCATTTTTTACTGTGGCGCGTTGTACTTCAAACTTTTTTTGTGTAACGGCATCCAGCAAAAATCCCATGCGGTCTGCTTCCAGCCATAACATTTTCTCCAGCTGG
>JANPGT010000291.1:0-18926 GCA_031424135.1 Chitinophagaceae bacterium | reverse complement strand
ATTACTTTATTAATCAATTTTAAAATATTTTATATGAAACTGTACACAGGAATAATGGCTTTGCTGCTGCTGTGCGGAATGACTGCCTGCAACAACAGCACTGATACTGCTGCGGTAACAGATAACAGCGCAGCCGCTGCTGTGCCTGCCGGCGGGCAGGAAAATGTAAAAGACGATGTGTCTGCCAAAGATGTAGTTAAAGTGGCCGTGGGTTCTAAAGATCATACCACCCTGGTAGCTGCGCTGAAACAGGCAGAACTGGTGACCTCCTTGTCAAATGCCGGCCCCTTTACCGTGTTTGCCCCTACCAACGCCGCTTTTGATAAATTACCAGCCGGCACTGTAGACGGACTGATGAAACCTGAACAGAAAGAAGCCCTTCAGAACATATTGCAATACCATGTTGCTGTAGCTGCCATGAAGGCCGAAAGTTTCACAGATGGCCAGGTGCTGGGTATGGTAAACGGCGATAATGTTACGGTAACGCTCAAAGACGGCAAAGTGATGCTGAACAACAGCGCTACTATTATTGCTTCTGTTACTGCGTCTAACGGAATAGTGCATGTGATTGACGGCGTGTTGCTGCCTCCTGCAAAAAAATAGGTAGAAGAAAAGGCTGAAAAGCCCCGTCATTAAACTGAAGAACAATGAAAAACAAATTAAGTGCAGTAAGCAGGGGTTTATTGGTGCTGGCCGCAATAGGAATGGTGCTGGTTATATTCACGCCCATCTGGCGCATAGAACTGGATGCGCCGCAATATCCAGAGGGGCTTCACCTGAGTATACATGCCAACGGCCTCAGGGGCAACGTTGATATTATCAACGGACTGAACCACTACATTGGCATGAAGACCCTGCACAACGAAGATTTTTTTGAGTTTACCATACTGCCTTACTGCATCGTATTTTTTGCCTTGCTCTTTATGGCAGTGGCCCTGCTGAACAGCCGGCGCTGGCTTAACCTGGCATTTATACTATTTGTTGCATTTGGTGTAATTGCTATGGTAGATTTCTGGAAATGGGAATACAATTATGGACACAACCTTAATCCCGATGCTGCCATCATTGTTCCCGGTATGGCTTATCAACCACCATTAATTGGGTTTAAACAGCTGCTCAATTTTGGGGCATATTCTATACCAGATACCGGTGGCTGGATATTTATTGGTGCAGGTCTTTTGTTACTCTTTTTGGTGGTGATGGAGTGGCGGACCGCTAAGAAACAAGCCCGCCTGTCCGGAGCCTACCGTCCCGCAGCAGCAATAGCCTTTATTTTTTTCGCCAGCTCCTGCAGCAGTGCGCCGGTAGCAATTGTGGTGGGTAAAGACAATTGCAGCTTTTGTAAAATGACGGTGAGCGACCCCCGTTTTGGTGCAGAGCTCATTACAAAAAAAGGTAAAATATATAAGTTTGATGATACCCATTGCCTGCTGTCTTTTCTTCAATCAAAAGAATTTGATAAAACCCAGGCGGAGAAATTTTATTTTACGGATTTCAGCGACCAGCATACACTCATTAAAGCTGAAGACGCATTATTTCTTAAAGCCGATGCATTGAAAAGCCCCATGGGCGGCAATATCGCTGTATTCAGCAACAGCAGCCGCCTGCAGGAGGTGCAGCAGCAATACAAAGGAACGGTGTTACACTGGAATGAACTGCAGCAGCCATGAAAAGAAATATCAGCTGCATACTATGGATGCTTTGTGCCGGACTGGGCTGTTTTGCCAGGACGATCAGGGCCGGTAAGCACCAGCAGTATCCGTCTGTACAGCAGGCCATCAACGCTGCGGCAGCAGGTGATACTGTTTGGGTAGAAGCAGGCAATTACTACGAAAAAAATATTGTTATCAATAAACCCCTGCTGCTTACAGGCGATAAATACCCGGTGCTGGACGGGGAATATAAGTATGAAATCATCTCTGTAAGAGCCGATAATGTAACGGTCAAAGGACTGAAACTGGTACATTCCGGTATCTCCAGTATGGATGATATTGCAGGCATCAAAATTTACAACACCCGCAACGTGGTAATTTCAGGCAATATCCTGCTGGATGCATTTTTTGGCATCTATGTGCAGGGGGGTATTAATTGTACTGTTGAAAATAACCAGCTAAGGGCATCATCACAAACAGAACAGCAAAGTGGCAATGGAATCCACTGCTGGAAGAGCGATAGCCTCCGTATTATTGGCAACGAAGTATCCGGCCACCGCGATGGCATTTATTTTGAATTTGTGACCAATTCTATTATCTGGAGAAATCTGTCGTCCCGCAATATCCGCTACGGCCTGCACTTTATGTTTTCCCATAACGACGCTTATATTTCGAACATATTCCGTAATAACGGTGCAGGTGTATCTGTAATGTTTACCCACGGCGTAAAGATGTACAATAATTTTTTTGAAGATAACTGGGGGGATGGTGCTTTCGGGCTTTTGCTGAAAGAGATATCAGACAGTTATGTAAACGGTAATAGGTTCACCAATAATACCAGCGGCATATTTATGGAGGGCGTTACCCGGGTACAGGTGGAAAGGAACCTCTTTAAAAGCAATGGCTGGGGAATGAAAATACAGGCCAGCTGTATGGACAATACCATCACCGGGAATAATTTTATGTCCAACACCTTTGATATCGGCACCAACGGTTCCCTGGTGCTGAACAGTTTTAACCGCAACTATTGGGATAAGTATGAAGGATATGATCTTAACCGCGATAACACCGGCGACATACCTTTCCATCCCGTTAGCCTTTTTTCGGTGATTGTGGAAAAGAATCCGGCAGCGATGGTACTGTTCAGAAGTTTTATGACTACCATGCTCGACAAAACTGAACGGGTGTTGCCCAGTCTTACCCCCGAAAACCTGCGCGATGATTTTCCTGTTATGAAACCATTACATCTATGATTATTGCCACCAATGTATCCAAGCAATTCGGCAGGCTGAAAGCCCTGAACGATGTGTCTGTTACCTGCAATAAAGGTGAGTGTATTGCCCTGATTGGTCCCAACGGCAGTGGCAAAACAACACTGATAAAAAGTATACTGGGTATGGTAGTGCCCGACAATGGCTTTATTACTTTTAACGGAAAGAATATTCTGCACGACTGGTTGTACCGCGAGTTTATTGGCTATATGCCGCAGATTGGCCGTTACCCGGAGAATATGACCATTGGCCAGGTGCTGGATATGATGAAAGACATCCGCAAGAAAAGAAGCCATACACAGCTGGATGAAGACCTTGTAAATGCATTTGAACTGGACGGATTGCTGAAAAAACGGATGCGCACCCTGTCTGGCGGCACCATGCAAAAAGTAAGTGCCTCGCTGGCGTTTTTATTTAACCCCGATGTGCTGATACTGGATGAACCTACTGCAGGCCTCGATCCGTTGGCTTCAGAAATACTGAAGGAGAAAATTATAAGAGAAAAGCAAAAAGGGAAACTGGTGTTAATTACCTCTCATATACTGAGCGAACTGGATGACCTGGTAACACAGGTAATTTATATGCAGGAGGGGCAACTGGTATTTCACAAAACCATTGAAAACCTCCGTAAAGACACGGGAGAGGATAAATTGTCGAAAGCCATCGCCAATGTAATGATGAAAAAATAGCCGCATGAAAAAAATTATAAAATACGTAATGGCAGATATACTGCGCAACAAAATTGTGCTGGCCTATACCATTTTCCTGCTGGTAATTTCACTAAGTGTATTCAGCATTGAAGACAATGCCGGCAAGGGCCTGCTTAGTTTGCTGAACGTAATTTTAATCATAGTTCCGCTGGTGTGCATTGTCTTTGCTACTATCTATGTGTACAACAGTGCAGAATTCCTGGAACTGCTTGTAAGCCAGCCGCTGCACCGGAAAAAAATATGGTTCAGCCTTTTTGCCGGCCTGGCTTCATCGCTGGCACTGGCTTTTTTTGCAGGTGCTGGTATTCCCGTCCTGTTATTCGCACCCGCTGCTACCGGTATTATTATGGTGGGCATGGGCTTGCTGTTGTCGGTGATATTCGTCGCCATTGCCATGCTGGCAGCGGTCAGTACCCGTGATAAAGCAAAGGGCATCGGGGTAGCTATCCTGCTTTGGTTGTATTTTTCTTTGCTGTTCGATGGGTTGGTATTGTTCATTCTCTTTCAGTTCCAGGACTACCCACTGGAGAAAGCCATGGTGGTAATAAGTGGATTCAATCCTATTGACCTGGCAAGAATCATGATATTGCTTAAACTGGATATCTCCGCCATGATGGGCTATACGGGTGCAGTTTTCAAAGATATCTTTGGAACAGGCATTGGGTTTACAATAGCTTTGGGCGTATTATTTTGCTGGATGATTGTGCCTACCTGGCTTTCACTCAGGAAATTCAACCGGAAAGATTTATAATATGAAAAGACATCCTTCATTGGCGCCGCTTTCAAGAGAACATCACCCCGCATTGTTGCTGGCCCAGTTAATGAAAAGAGATGCGCCGGCGTACAAGGGCATGCCTGCTGCACCGGAAGGAAAAGCCGCTTATGCGGCAGCCTTCTTTCAGCGCGACCTGGAAGCACATTTTATAAAGGAAGAAGCCATGTTGCAAAAAGTTGACAGGCTTTATCCGGAAATTGACAAATTGGTAAAAGAGATTGAGCAGGAGCACCGGGAACTGACCGTCGGCTTCTCGAACGTGTCCTCATCAGTTGACCTGGTAAATGATCTGGACATCCTGGGCAGAAAACTGGAGCAGCACATCCGCAAAGAAGAGCGGGTGTTATTCCCTCTGATTGAAAAAATATGCTCTCCTGAAATGCTGGAGGAAATGGGTGTTTTATTAAAGTAAAATTGTGGGTTATGAAAAAGGATATTGAAAACAGGGCGGATATTGAAAACATGGTGACCAGTTTCTACGAAAAAGTGAAACTGGATCCGGTCATTGGTTTCATCTTCAATGATATTGCCAGGGTAAACTGGGCGGCCCACCTGCCGGTAATGTTTGATTTTTGGGAGAATACCTTATTCTTTACCGGCTCCTACACAGGAAACCCCATGAAGTCGCATATACAGCTAAATACGATAATTCCCCTCACCGATACCCATTTTGCCCAATGGAATACATTGTTTGCTGCCACGGTAGACGAGCTGTTTGCCGGTGATAAAGCTGAGCTGGCAAAGCAAAGGGCCCTCAGCATTTCTACTGTTATGCGCATTAAAATAAAAGGCCAGCCCAGCGGCCTGTTGTAGTGGAGAAATTCAAAATTTAAAAGCCAAAAAAGGAGGAGCCACAACTTCGGGCGGAAGCGAAAAAGCAAAGATTTGGTGACCAATAAATCTTTTTAAAAGTGAAAAATAAAAGATACAATGACCAATAAATCTTTTTAAAAGTGAAAAGAAAAAGATACAATGACCAATAAATCTTTTTAAAAGTGAAAAGAAAAAGATACAATGACCAACAAATCTTTTTAAAATTGAAAGAAAAACATACAATGACTAATAAATCTTTTTAAAAGTGAAAAGAAAAAGATACAATGACCAACAAATCTTTTCAAAAGTGAAAAAAATCTGATACAATGGCCAACAAATCTGGGTAAAAACGAAACGAATTTTGGTGGACGATACCCAAAAAAAATGTAAATGATTAAAAATGAAAGTATTCAGCATATTTTCTTCATGGCTATGGCAAAATGCGGCAAAAAACTGCTGAATTATTCTCCCCGGACCAAGGACTAAAAACGCAGCCTTTTTCAAAGGAGCTTTTTAAAAACGGTTCAAGGCATTTTATTATACTGAAAAAGTGGTCGGTATCCTTCAGGATTAAGAATGTTTGATGTTAGCTTTGTGACCTGCCGTCATTCCTGCGGATGCAGGAATCTGGATTTTTAATAGCAGACTCATTTAGGTAATTTAAGTATTGTGGCTTACTGCACTGTATTGCTTTGCATCTATCATGCCGCTTCGGTGTCGCAGAAGATTCCTGCTTTCGCAGGAATGACGTAAACGGCGTAATTATTCAATAACTCCCCATAGCAATCCCACCGACCAGGGACTAAGGGACTAAAGAGACATTTAAGGAACAGTAATGCTGTCTCACCCACCGCAAGATGGGAAGCGAAGGTTTCTTTTTTAAACAGCTTCCAGGAAGACGCTTATCCATCAGGCCTTGCTTTTAACTTGCTGCTGCTGTATCAAACTGGGCACCATAATTCGTCCGGAAAATACATATTGTAATATTCTTCAGACTGACTTGTTGCTGGTCTTTGGGTAAAAGTATACATACCAGGGGCCCCAATAATACTTCCGCTTTTTACTAAAAGCAGTTAAACCTCCGGCAGTTACCGGCGATGTGTTTACACTGTAGCATGTATTGTTTTTAACCAGACTATATTGTTTTTATAAGATGATTTTGGTCATAACAAAGTTGTTGATTACTTACGTTATTTGCCATTGTTCAGCTTAAATAAAATAACTATATGGAAAACACCGCCACTGAAAACGTACTTGATGTAACATTGCTTGCGCCGTCGAAAAAACATCCGGCTATTTTTGTCCGCTTTGACGCCTTACAAGCCGGCGATACCCTTACCATTCATAACGATCACGATCCTAAGCCCCTTTATTATCAGTTGCTGGCAGAAAGGGGTAATGTGTTTTCATGGGAATACCTGGAGCAGGGCCCTGTTTGGTGGAAAGTGACTATTACCAGGAAACATGCCAATGAAAGCGAAGAAACGCTGGGCCAGATTGCCGCAGCTGATTTGCGGAAGGCGGAAGTGTTTAAAAAGTATGGCCTCGACTTTTGCTGTGGGGGCAAAAAAACACTGAAACAGGCCTGCGCAGAAAAAGGACTGGATGTTACTGTTGTTGAACAGGCATTGCAGCAGGTTGCTAAAACTTCGGATACACATGCACTGCCTTTTGGCGAATGGAAACTGGATTTCCTGGCAGACTATATTGTAAACACGCACCATAGCTATGTGAAAAAATCCCTGCCCGGGCTGCTGGAATATGCTGCCAAAGTAGCCAGCGTACATGGCGCACAGCATCCTGAACTGCTGCGCATACAGGCACTGGTGGAAGCCATCAACGAAGAATTGCTTTCGCATATGATGAAAGAAGAGAAAGTATTGTTCCCCTACATAAAAGTGCTGGTGCATGCGGTGGATGGCGAAGGACAACCGGGCGCCGTACATTTTGGTACCATTCAAAACCCGGTAAGTGTAATGGAAGCAGAGCACGAAATGGTAGGCGGCTACCTGGCAGAAATAAATACCCTGTCAAATAATTATGCATTGCCCGCAGATGCCTGTGCCAGTTATGCATTGCTCTATAAAATGCTGGCGGCGTTTGAAGAAGATTTGCATATACATGTACACCTGGAAAACAATATGCTGTTTCCAAAGGCATTGAAAATGGAAAAACAGGCTTTGTCCTGAATGTTTAACCCCTCGTTCCCCAATATATAATGCAGCATAATTCACCCCACACATTTCATATACCCGTTATGGGACTGGCATTTACCATTGACAGCCCTGTTAAAGTAGCCAGGTTTGGTATTGCATCAGTAATTTCAATTGTGGAAGATCGTTTAATTGAAACCATGCGTAGTTATTACTATCCACTGGTGGAGAAAGCCTACCTCCCTATATCAGTCAAGGAAGATGATTACAGGGCCAGGCGGATTACAGATTACCTTAACCTAGTGAACAGTATTGTGTCGGGGCAAGTAGAAAAAATCAGGAAAGAAGCTTTTGAGGCTGGTTCAGAAATAGTGAAATATTTTGAAATGCTGCCTGATAGCAGCACGGTAAAACAATTGTACCGGAAAATGACGAAGACCGGTAATCACCAGGAGCGGGAAGCCCTGCAGGCAGGTTTAAGAGAGCAGGTAATTGCAGGAAGTATTGACGTGAACCTGATGACCAAACTGGATAAAAATAATACCGGCGGTAACGGCCAGCTGCTGGAAGATGGATCAGATGCGGTAGCAGCACTAAGAGGCTATGCCAACAGTGCACTGGAAAATTCCTCCGTAGTATTTTCTGCCGGGTTAAATCCCCGCTTATACAATTACCTGGAGAAATGCCGGCAGTTTGACGCAGATGAGCAGGGCGTTTTTAAAAAGAAAATAATCATTAAAGTCAGTGATTACCGTTCGGCCCTGGTGCAGGGAAAATACCTTGCAAAAAAAGGTATATGGGTGAGTGAGTTCAGGATTGAATCTGGTTTGAACTGCGGTGGGCACGCTTTTGCCACAGACGGCTTTTTAATGGGACCCATACTGGAAGAATTCAGGAATAAAAAGCAGGAGCTGGCCGACACGATGTTTGAACTGTACAACACTGCACAGGTAAAACGTGGTGCGCCGCAGTTAGAGCAGGCACCTGCCATTAAGTTATCCGCACAGGGTGGCATAGGAACAGCAGAAGAAGACAGTTTTTTACATACTTATTATGGCATTGAAAGCACCGGCTGGGGAACGCCGTTTTTGCTGGTACCGGAAGCCACCACGGTGGATAAACCCACTTTACAGTTATTGAGCGCTGCAAAAAAAGAGGATGTTATATTAAGCAATAACTCTCCACTTGGCGTAAGGTTTCATTACTTGAAAGACAGCAGTGCAGAGAAATTAAAAAACAAACGCATCCAGCAAGGTCATCCCGGAAGTCCCTGTACAGAAAAGCACCTGGTAAGTGATACTGAGTTTACCCCGGAACCCATCTGTACAGCATCGCGCCAATACCAGCAATTAAAGATTGCCCAATTACAGCAGCTGCAGCTTCCCGAAAATGAGTTCCTGCAAAAACTGGCGGCCATTACAGATAAGGAATGTCTTTGTGTGGGATTGAGCAATGCAGTGACAGACCACTACAAGGTGCCCTTTATTAAGGGTAGAAGCGAAGTAAATATTTGTCCGGGGCCCAATATTGCCTGGTTTTCCGGCGAAGTCTCGCTCCAGCAGATGCTGGGCCATATTTATGGACGCAACAATATTATTGCTGCCGCAGAAAGGCCGCATATGTTTATTGCAGAACTGGACCTGTATATTAATTTTTTAAAGGAGGCGCTGGACAATTATGTTGTGGCTGATGTAAAAAAAGATAAGTATTTCGATGCCTTTTTTCATAACCTGCAGGAAGGTATTGCTTATTACCGCCGTTTGCCCGGCGTAGCTGTTTCCCGCCAGGAGGCTTTTCAACGGGCGCTTGACAGGGTAGCGCAGTACTTGTCTTCAATAAAGAACAGCTTTTACAGTATTGCTGCCTCCAGGTGTCAATAATTTTAAAATGACTGCCATCTTTCATAATTTCAGGCAGGTATAATTAATATTACTATATGAGCTATACAGATCAATACATGACTGCAGAACAGGCGGTGCAGTTGGTGAAATCGGGCGACCGGGTATTTATTCATGGCAGCGCCGCCACGCCTGTTTACCTGGTAAAAGCATTGCAGGAAAGATACGGGGAGCTGAAAGAAGTGGAACTGGTAAGCATTACCAATATCGGCGATATTGATTTTGATAACCCGCTGTACAGGAAAAGTTTTTTCTTCAATTCATTATTTGTATCTGCCAATACCAGGGCCGTGGCCAATAGCAGCGATGGCGACTATGTGCCCATTTTTCTGAGCCAGATACCGCAGCTGTTCCGCAGAAATATTTTACCGATAGATGTTGCCATCGTACAGGTTTCACCACCAGACCAGCATGGGTTTTGTTCCCTGGGCACCTCGGTAGATATTGCCCGCGCTGCCGTGGACACTGCAAAAAAAATTATTGCACAGGTAAATCCGCAGATGCCCCGCACGCATGGAGATGGTTTTTTGCATGTAAGAAGAATTGATGCCATGGTTTGGAACGATGCCCCTTTGCCGGAAGTGGACTACTCTACCAAAACCAGTGACGCCATAAAACAGATAGGCAAAAATGTTGCTTCGCTGATAGAGGATGGTGCTACCCTGCAGATGGGCATTGGCAGTATTCCAGACCAGGTATTGCAGAATTTAGGCAGTCACCAGCACCTGGGCATTCATACAGAAATGTTGTCCGACGGGGTTATTCCGCTCATAGAGAAGGGCATCATAGACAACAGCCGTAAGAAATTAAATATAGGCCGCAGTGTTACCGGCTTTATGCTGGGCACCAAAAAACTATATGATTTTGTAAATGATAATCCCCAGGTAAGGGTGATGGACATTGGGTATGTAAATGATACCAGTGTTATTCGCCAGAACCCCAGGGCTACCGCTATCAACAGCGCCATAGAAATAGATATTACCGGCCAGGTATGTGCTGATTCTATTGGTACTTATCAATTTTCCGGCATTGGCGGACAGATGGATTTTATCCGTGGCGCATCTTTATCAGAAGAGGGTAAGCCCATCATTGCGCTGCCATCACTAACATCGAAGGGCGAAACCCGCATTGTTTCTTTTCTAAAACCCGGCGCCGGCGTAGTTACTACCCGCGGGCATGTACACTGGGTAGTAACAGAATATGGAATGGTGGATCTTTTTGGTAAAAACCTTAAGCAACGTGGCCGCGCATTAATCAGCATTGCGCATCCGGACTGCAGGGAAGCGCTGGAAAGAGATTTTTACGAAAGGTATAAATAGCTAATCAGCCAACAGACAGTTTAAAAATGATTGAGCCGGTTTATTATATTAAGGAAGTGGCCGGTGAAGACACCGGGCCACGGGAGAAAAACCTGGCAGAACGCCAGGTTTTTTATTGCATCTAAGTGCCGCCATACAATTCCCGCTCTCCCTCAAAAGCGGTTATATGGCCTTACTGAATTGCTTTTGTTGCGGTGAACTAAGGTTGCGTTGCAGGTAGAGGTCAAAAGCACTGCAGATATTGCGTATAAAATAATGACCCTGCTCTGTTAATTGCAGTTGTTTTTTGTCGTATATAACTAGTCCGTCTGCTGCCGGCTGCAACAACTGCGGAAAACAAAATTCCTCCATTACAGCTAAATGTTTTGGATTAAAAACCGTATGTCCTTTGCAGGCAATGTCTTTAATGTACTGACGGAAGGCAATATCCTCCCCGTTCAGAAAAAAACCTCTTTTTACCGGTAGTTTGCCGGCATTGACATCAGCATAATAATTGTGCAATGTTTTATCGTTTTGTGCAAATGCATTTCCCAGGTCGCTGATGGCAGACACGCCCAGGCCAAGTAATACGCCTGTATTTTGCGTGGTATACCCCATAAAATTGCGGTGCAGTTTACCGTTTTGCTGAGCAATATATAATTCATCATGTGTCAATGCAAAATGGTCCATCCCAATATCGTGATAGCCATTGGCCATCAGCAGTTCTTTTCCTTTGAGGTACAACTGGATTTTTGTTGCTGCAGCAGGTAAATCAGCTTCATTGAACAAACGCTGGCCCTTGCTGGTCCAGGGTACATGCGCGTAGCTGTAGAAAGCGATACGTTCCGGTTGCAGGGTAAGCACCTGTTGAATAGTGTCTTCTATACTTTGCAGGGTTTGGCGCGGAAGGCCATAAATTAAATCAAAGTTCACAGATGTAAAGCCGGTTGCCCTGGCCTGGTCGGTAGCCCTTTTTACATTTTCAAAGGGTTGAATGCGGTTAATAATATGCTGCACTTCAGGGTCTAGATCCTGCACGCCATAACTGATGCGGCGGAAACCCAATGAATAAAGTGTTTGCAGGTGTTCAATCGTGGTATTATTGGGATGTCCTTCAATGCTGAACTCGTGATAAGGGTGGACGATACTGTTTTTTGTGACCATATTAATTAGCCTGCGCAGGTTCTGTGGAGAAAAGAAGGTGGGTGTGCCCCCGCCGAGATGAATTTCACGGATAACAGGTGTTTGCCCCATCCGCCTGCGGTAGAGTGTCCATTCTTTCTCGATGGTTTGCAGGTATTCTTCTTCTACAGAATGATTGCCGGTAATTTTTTTGTTGCAGCCGCAGTAAGTACACAGCGATTCGCAGAAGGGCAGGTGGATGTAAATGCTGATGCCGTTGACGGCGTTGTTTGCAGTAAACTGCTGCGTAAACTGCTCCTGCCATTTTTCTGCATCTATCTCGTTTTGCCAGAAGGGTACGGTAGGATAGCTGGTATACCTTGGCACGGGTTGATCATATTGCTGCACCAGCAAAGGGTTCAGGATGGTAGTCTGCGTCATGCTCCAAAATTCAATATACCGTCATTGAATTTTCCTGATTAAAATTACGTGCAGGCAGGATATTTATCAGGTGGATGAGTTACTGCTGAGCGAATTAATGCAATAAAAGTCAACCGGTTCAAGCTTAATCGGTTTTGTGCAAGCAAGTCAAATTATTTTGCCAATTTATTAAACAAGGGTTGGCAGCAGGCCAATGCGGCTGTTTGCAGGGCAGTTTTGGTCTTGATGAAAATCAGTTTTTTTATTGAACTTACTCATCCTGCTCCGGCGTTGCGCTGATTACTTTAGCGCCCTTATAATCAAACGGCTATGTTGACTACAATTGCGAAAGACAATAAGTTGCAGTGTTTTCATTGTGGAGAAGATTGTACCACACCCGGTATCCGCATGGAGGAGAAATGTTTTTGCTGTGAAGGCTGTAAAATGGTATACCAGGTGCTGAACCAGCAGGGACTTTGTGATTATTATAACCTGAACGAAAACCCTGGCATCAGCCAGCGGATAAATGTACGCAAAGACAAATTCGCTTTCCTTGAAGATGCTGCAATGGCAGCAAGTCTTATCAGTTTCCAGGATGAAAAGCAGGTGCATGTTAATTTTTATATGCCGCAGGTGCATTGCAGCTCCTGCCTCTACCTGCTCGAAAACCTGCACCGGCTAAACCCCGGGGTATTGTCCAGTAAAGTGAATTTTACACGTAAGGAAGCCCGCATTATATACGATCCGCGTGAAACCAGCCTGCGTAAAGTAGCAGAATTGCTGACCAGTATCGGTTATGAACCCTATATCAGCCTGCATGACCTCAAAGAAAAACGACCGGCCATAGACAGGAAAATGGTATACCGGTTGGGGATAGCCGGCTTTTGTTTTGGTAATATTATGCTGATGAGTTTTCCGGAATACCTGGGCATTGATGCCAGCGAAGCAGTGCTGCGGAATCTTTTCCGCTGGTTGAATTTTGCGTTGTCCATACCTGTTTTTCTTTATTCGGCCTACCCGTTTTACGAGTCCTCCATGAAAAGCCTCCGTCATCGATTCCTGAACATTGACGCTCCTATTGCACTGGCCATTATCATTACATTTGTGCGCAGTGCCTGGGAAGTACTTTCAGGAACCGGTGGCGGTTATTTTGATTCTATGACGGGCATTGTTTTTTTTATGCTGGCGGGGCGCATACTGCAGGATAAAACCTACCGGCAGCTGTCGTTTGACAGGGATTATACTTCTTATTTTCCGATTGCCGTATCGGTGATTACACCGGGGGGTGAAATACCTACTGCACTGCCGGATATTAAAAACGGAGACACCCTGCTGATTCATAATGAAGAGCTGATACCTGCCGATGGTATACTTACCAAAGGGAAAGCTTATATAGATTATAGTTTTGTAACCGGTGAATCGGCGCCTGTGCTGAAGGAAATGGGCGAGCTGGTATATGCAGGCGGCAAACAAACCGGCGGTAATATGGAAGTGCTGGTGGTAAAAGAAGTAGCGCAAAGCTACCTCACCGCGCTCTGGAGCCGCGATGAACTGAAGAAGGAGACTGCACGGCCAGTGTCTTTTGTACATCTGCTGAGCCGCTATTTCACCTATATTGTTTTTACCATTGCGCTGCTGACCGCCATCTACTGGCAATTGCACGATCCTTCCCGGATATGGGTTTCCGTTACGGCCATATTTATTATTGCCTGTCCCTGTGCTTTGTTACTTTCCAACACATTTACCAATGGCAGTATCCTGCGCATACTGGGCAGTAACCGGTTTTATTTGCGCAGCGCCCAAACCATCGAAGGGATTGCAGGGATTACCCATATTGTTTTTGATAAAACAGGAACGCTGACTGCTGCCAGGGAGCAGGAGCTTAGCTATGAGGGCAGAAAAATGACGGCGCTGGAAGAGCAGCAGCTGGCTTCGCTGGCAGCCTGTTCTGGCCACCCGCTCAGCAGGGCACTGGCAAAAGAATTCGGCAACGGAAATAATTTGCCGGTGACGGCATTCAAAGAGACTGCCGGAGAAGGTGCAGAAGGCGTTGTGCAGGGCAGAAAACTGAGGATTGGCAATAGCCGTTTTGTAACGGGTAACGGAGATGAAAGAGAAGGTACCGTGGTCTTCTGCAGTTTTGACAATACTATCTACGGTTGGTTCCGGTTCAGCAATCACTACCGCAATGCAGTTCCAACTTTGATAAACGATTTGAGAAAACACTATAGCTTATCTGTTTTAACCGGGGACAATGAATCTGAAAAATTGCGT
Source organism: Chitinophagaceae bacterium (assembly GCA_031424135.1). Classification (GTDB taxonomy): domain Bacteria; phylum Bacteroidota; class Bacteroidia; order Chitinophagales; family Chitinophagaceae; genus JACMLD01. The sequence goes on along the minus strand of JANPGT010000291.1, from coordinate 4,540 downwards.
TTGCGCAAACTGCTTGGAGACAAAGCCACGCTGCTGTTCTACCAAAAGCCGGCCGACAAGCTGGAATTTATAAAAATGCTGCAGCAGAAAGGTGAAAAAGTAATGATGATTGGAGACGGGTTAAACGATGCCGGCGCTTTGAAGCAAAGTGATGTAGGCGTTGCGCTGACGGAAGACAGCAATAATTTTACCCCGGCCAGTGATGCTATCATTGCCGCCGGCAGGCTTTCAAAACTTACTTCGTTTATCCGGCTGTGTAAAGCCAACCAGCGCATTGTACTGGCCAGTTTTATAATGTCCATCGCCTACAACATCATAGGGTTGTTTTTTGCTGTGCAGGGCAATTTGTCGCCCATGCTGGCAGCTATACTCATGCCCAGCAGTTCATTGTGTATTTTCCTGCTCACTTTTGGCAGCAGTAACTGGCTGGCCCGGCGGTTGAAACTTCAATAGCAAATATTTTAACATAACTGATAAATATCAGCAGCAGTTATGACAGAGATTATCTTTTACAGGCACCTGCCAGAATAATTTTACGCCCTGAATAAAACCTTATGAGCGTTATCGTTATACTCCTTATTGCAAGCATTAGTGTGGCTTCCCTCTTTCTTTTTGCTTTTCTGTGGAGCGTAAAATCGGGGCAGTTTGAAGACGATAGTTCCCCCGCTTCCAGGATATTATTTGACGATAAACCTTCCTCCGGCACCAATACCAAAAAAATATAAACAAACCCGTGTATGCAATTAGAGAAATTTTATTATGACAACAGGATTGTAAGGGCGTTTGGATATGCAACTGTTATTTTCGGGGTGGTGGGTATGCTGGCAGGCTTGTATGCTGCCGTGCAGATCTATCTTCCGCAGGTAAGTATGAACCTGGCGCCTACCACTTTTGGCCGCGTACGCCCGTTGCACACCAATGCTGTTATTTTTGCCTTTGTAGGTAACGCTACTTTTGCAGGTGTTTATTATTCGCTGCAGCGGCTTTGCAAAGCCCGTATGTTCAGCGATAAACTGAGCTGGATACACTTCTGGGGCTGGCAGGCCATTATTGCTGCTGCCGCCATTACGCTTTTAATGGGTAAAACTACCGGTAAGGAATATGCGGAACTGGAGTGGCCCATTGATATTGCCATCACCCTGGTTTGGGTAACTTTTGGTATTAACATGTTTGGCACCATCATTAAAAGAAGGGAAAAACACCTCTATGTAGCCATCTGGTTTTATATTGCTACCTGGGTTACTGTTGCCCTGCTGCACATAGTGAACTCTATTGAAATACCGGTTTCTTTCATGAAAAGCTACAGCTGGTACGCAGGTGTACAGGATGCACTGGTGCAGTGGTGGTACGGTCACAATGCGGTGGCCTTTTTTCTGACTACACCTGTACTGGGATTGATGTACTACTATCTCCCCAAGGCGGCCAACCGCCCGGTATATTCGTACAGGCTTTCCATTATACACTTCTGGGCACTTATATTCCTGTATATCTGGGCAGGTCCTCACCACCTATTATATACAGCACTGCCCGATTGGGCACAGTCGCTGGGTGTAGTATTCTCTGTAATGCTGATTGCGCCCAGCTGGGGAGGTATGCTGAACGGTTTGTTCACACTGCGCGGTGCCTGGGATAAAGTACGTGAAGATCCTATCCTGAAATTTATGGTGGTAGCCATTACCTGTTATGGTATGTCCACGTTTGAAGGCCCCATGCTGAGCCTGAAAAGTGTAAATGCCATTGCGCATTTTACCGACTGGATAATTGCGCATGTGCATATTGGTGGCCTGGGCTGGAACGGCTTTATGGCTTTTGCCATACTGTATTACATGGTACCCAAAATGTGGGATACCACCCTGTATTCAAAAAAACTGGCTACCAACCACTTCTGGCTGGGCACCATTGGTATCATTATTTATGCAGTACCGATGTACTGGGCCGGTTTTGAGCAAAGCCTGATGTGGAAATCATTTACACCGGAAGGGCAGTTGAAATTCCAGTTTCTTGAAACAGTTACCAGTATCAGGCCATTCTACGTACTGCGCAGTATTGGAGGAGCGCTTTATCTGTCCGGTGTATTCTTCATGATTGTAAACCTGTACAAAACCATTAAAAAAGGTTCCTTTATTGCCAACGAGGCAGCTGAAGCAGCACCATTGACCTTGGACGCAGGTACCCACCAGAAAGAGTACTGGCACCGTATACTGGAAAGAAAACCAATGACCATGCTGGTACTGAGCCTGATTGTAGTAGCCATTGGCGGTTTGATTGAAATGATACCCACTTTCCTGGTAAAAGAAAACATACCCACCATTGCAAGCGTAAAACCTTACACGCCGCTTGAATTGCAGGGACGTGATATTTACATACGTGAAGGGTGTTATACCTGCCATTCGCAGATGATTCGTCCGTTCCGCGATGAAGTGGCCAGGTATGGAGAGTATTCCAAAGCTGGTGAATTTGTGTACGACCATCCCTTTCAGTGGGGTAGCAAGCGCACCGGGCCCGACCTGGCGCGTGAGGGTGGTAAATATTCAGACAGCTGGCATTACAACCACATGTATGATCCAAGGTCAATGTCTCCCGGTTCATTAATGCCGCAGTTTACATGGTTGCTGGATGATCAGCTGGATACCGCTTCTACACCGGCAAAGATCAGGGCAATGCAAACACTGGGTGTGCCTTATCCCGCAGGTTATGACCGGGTGGCCAACAGGGACCTGATGCACCAGGCAGATTCCATTGCCGCCAACCTGAAAAAAGACAAGATAGCAACCCCTTCCACCGCAGAGATTGTAGCGTTGATTGCCTACCTGCAGCGGGTTGGTACAGATATTAAATCAGCCCCTAAAAAGGTATTGGCAGATAAATAATCTTTAAAAATCAGCTCATGAAATTCATTCATTATATAGAGAAAATTGGTGGTGTAGACATATTTGGAACCGTATCGCTGGCCATTTTTGGTTTGTTTTTCCTGGCAGTTCTCACCTGGGTGTTTAAGACAAATAAAAAAACATTTACTGAAATAAGCCGTATCCCGCTGGATGATAATTAAGAATAATAAAAACAGCATATATGCTTTTACCAATGCGCAAACAATGTAAATATGTTTCCCTTTTTTGTACATCGTTGTTATTAATGACGGTACAATCCGTGCATGCTGCGGGGCCTCCTGCTCCGTCTGCTTTTGAAAACCCGGTGACCATCGGCTTTGTAATACTCATGATGATCCTGCTGCTGGTGATTGCAATGCTTGCCAACCTGTTGTTGGGCGTAGCCCAGGTGAAGATGGAAAAGGAAAAAAAAGCGTCAGCTGCAGCCAAAGCTGCGGTAGTGGTCACCCTGCTTTTGCTCTTTTTCAGCAGTCCATTGCTGGCGCAGGACAAGACCGCTGACGCTACTGCTGCAGCTGCCGGTACAAGTATCGCTGGTATGTCGGCCATTTCGTTTTATATAATGACTTCAGTGGTTTTTGTGGAGCTGATTGTTATCCTGGTACTGCTGATGAATGTAAGAATATTGCTGAAGGCAGAAAAAGAAAGCGTGGAAGCTGCTCCAGCCGTACCAGCAGCGAAGCAGAAGCTGGTTAATTTGTGGATGCGCCTCAACAGCTTCAGACCGGCTGAGCAGGAAGCGGATATTGACCTGGGACATGACTATGATGGCATACGTGAACTGGACAACCGCCTTCCGCCATGGTGGCTCTATGGATTTTATCTTACCATTATTGTGGCGGGTATTTATTTATACCGTTTTCACGTATCGCATACTGCACCCGGCAGTGCGGAAGAATATACCACAGCAATAGCAGATGCAGACCAGGAAGTAAAAGAATACCTTCAGAAAAAGGGTGACCTGGTAGATGAAAATACAGTCGTATTGCTGACTTCCGAATCAGCACTGGCAGAAGGTAAAACCATCTTCATGAAATCATGCGTAGCCTGTCATAAAGAAGATGGCCGCGGAGATGTTGGCCCCAATCTTACTGATGATTACTGGATACACGGTGCCGATGTAAAAAGTGTTTTCAAAACCATCCGCTATGGCATCAACGCCATGCCCAAATGGGAAACCAGCTATTCCAACAAACAGATAGCGGAGCTGACCAGTTACGTAAAATCATTGAAAGGCACCAATCCTGCCAATGCCAAGGCCCCCCAGGGTGTGTTGGTGAGTGACGATGCTGCACCAGCAAAACCGGCAACAGATACCACTGCTGTAAAAGTGAGCAGTGTTGCAGGTGGCAAATGATAATATTAATTGTATGAGTGCAATAACAACTAATTCTTCTGATCAAGCTTCTTTTCGTGACAGGCTGGCAACCGTAGACGCAAAAGGAAAGCGAAAATGGGTATTTGCCCAGAAGCCCAAAGGACGTTTTTATAATATCCGGACACTGGTGAGCCTCGGCTTTTTTGTATTGTTTTTTTCGCTTCCATTTATTAAGATTGGCGGCCGCCCGCTGTTTTTATTCAATATCCCCGAAGCCAGGTTCATCATTTTTGGCAAAGTGTTCTGGCCACAGGATTTTTTTATACTGGGC
>JANPGT010000290.1:0-6935 GCA_031424135.1 Chitinophagaceae bacterium | reverse complement strand
GGAACCGATCAATAAACTGGAGATACTTTGCCCGGATGATCTAACGGGCAGCGAAATGGGCGATTTGCAGAGCCGCCGTGCCATCGTGGAGGGTATGGACAGGGAGGGACATTTCACCCGCATCATTGCCAAAACACCATTGGCAGAAATGCACGACTACTCCTCTTCGCTGCGATCGCTTACACAGGGCAGGGCAAAATTTGCCATGCAGTTTGCAGAATACGCAGCAGTGCCTTTCGAAATACAAAAGAAATTGCAACAGGAGTATGGCAAGACGGTGAGTGAAGAAGCGTGAGGCGTAAATAATTTTTGGAACTGCAAGATACATAACTGGTAGCATTTTTGGGTTGGCCGGAAGCCCTGAAGGGGCGTCATTTGAATAGCCCGGGGCATCGCCCCGGGAAACGACGCAAAGGTGTTACAGCCCTGAAGGCCCGCCCGAACAGTACGGGCGGGGGCTGAACATTTCGGGAAAAAAATCAAGGCGGTTAGTTGCATTAACGACATCTGCCCTTGTGGTCAGTTACGTCCACCAGGGACCTATACCGTTAGACCATCGGCAAATACCGTTTGTCTACCGGGCACTGTACATCCCGCAATTATATGAATATTTTGTTGCCATCACAGATAAACCCCACTGCAATGGCAAACCTGGATACTGAAAATTCACCACAATTGTTTGCGCGCATCGGCGGCATTGCCTACCTGCTTATCATTATAGCCGGTGGGTATGATGAGATGATTATCAGAAATACAATGATTGTGGCGGGCGATGCGGCCGCCACTGCCCGGAATATTGCAGCGTCGCCATTGCTCTGGCGCATTTCGCTGGCAGGAGATATTGTGATGCACGTGTGTGACCTTGTTGTAGCAATATCCTATTACTACCTGCTGAAACCGGTAAATAAACACCTGGCGATGCTTTCTGTACTGTTTGGATTGATCCAGACAGCTGTGCTGGTGGCCAATAAGATGAACCTGGTGATGCCGCTGCTGCTCCTGGACAATCCCGCCTACCTGAACTCGTTTGATGCGCATCAACTGGAGGCACTGGGCTTTCTTGCGATACGGGCGCATGGATATGGATTTGCTATCGGCCTTGTATTCTTTGGTTTTGAATGTCTTATAGATGGATATTTAATCCGGAAATCAGGCTATTTGCCGGCCATTTTGGGTGCGCTGGTGCAGATTGCCGGGCTTTGTTATCTTATAAACAGCTTCACGTTGATACTTTCTCCGGCCCTGGCCAATCAGTTGTCTGTTGGTATTCTTGTACCCCCATTTGCGGGCGAACTGTCTATCTGCCTTTGGCTGATCTTTAAAGGCGTGAATCTCACCAAATGGAATGAAAGACAGCTTGAATTAAAACGGATGGGAACGGCATGAACAATGATGAAGGATGATGTTGCCCGGTTAACCATTCAGTGACAATCAGCGCCTTTGCTCCGGCGTTCTTAGATCCCTTTTAGAACAGGACACCGCGATTTATCCTGCCACGGTTGAAATGCTTTTGGTGTAGCCCTGCGGGTATAACCATAGCACGTAAAATGGCGCAGCTGACTTTTTGCGCCTGGGCATAATTTTTAGCCAAAAACACGCGTTAACTAAATATAACTGTGCAGCGCCATTTCTGGCTAACATTTTGTTGGTATAGGCTGCACCAAAACAAGGGTTGTAACAGTGATGAAGTCAAGATATGAAGCTGCGTATTTGTTTGTGAAATCTTTCCAAAACCGAACCGTTCGTTGTCTTTTAATAATAAGTGTTTTTTTTAGCCTGGCGTCAATGCCGGTATCAGCGCAGGGCAAAAAAATATTTGTAGGCAGTGGCAGTGGTTTTATAGATTATCCTAATGCCCAGGCCACGCTGAACCTGCAGGATGGAGATACCGTGGTTATCAATCCCGGTAAGTACAAATTGATGAACTTCCGCAATATTACCGCCAGTGCCGGTCGCAAGATTTATATCACCAACGGCGGGCTGGTAGAATTCAATGACCCTTCACCATCCACTTTCTCTAATCTTACCAACGTAGAAATCAGGGGCGATGGCGTACCGGGCATTCCATTTGGATTTTATATGCACGATCTCATACGCGGGATATCAATAGACGGCGCTATGTCGGGCGTGTATTTCAGCTATATCAAAATGGTGAATATTAAAGATTACGGGGTGTTTTTCTATAATCCTTCACTGGTCTACAACGGTACCAACAGCAATACCAGCCTTTTTTACGATATCAAATTCCTGCATTTCAGTGTCAGCAATATCATGGCCAGTTTTCTTCAGCTGGGATTGTTTGGCAGGGTGATGGACGATGGGTTGGTAAGCATGTTCAGGAAACTGGAAGTGGCCTACTGCACGGTTGACTATACAGATCAGCAGGATGTTTTTCACCTCAGCAAGGTGCTGGAAGCAAATATTCACCACAACCGCCTTTCTCACCTGGGGGCCAACGATTTCAGGCATACCGGTATCATTTACTTATACGGCAGCGGTGCAGTACACCACAATTATATTTCAGACTACTGGGGTAGTGGACTGAGGGCACATTCCTTTAGCCTGGATACGGTGGGTGTTGTAAATATTTACAATAATGTGATGGTGAATTCAAGAAAATATTCCGGCATAGAAGTGCAATGCACGCCCGAAGACATCGCTTATTCTTCTTACATGCGCTATTGCAATTTCAAAGTATACAATAATACTTTTGGCAACCTGAGTGCAGCAGACTGGCAGGCCGCTATGATAGATTCTTACAATGCAGTGGGTGGCACCATAGAGATAAAAAATAACCTTGGGTTTAATATACAGCGCGATAAGCCTTACGATCCAACCAGGAACTATGTATACACCCAACTGAATATCACCAAACCGGATACAGCAGGGAACCGCTATTTTACCACATCAGTGGCTGCGGGATTAACAGATGACAGCAGCTGTTTGCTCAACATCAATTCACCTGTTATTGATAAGGGCGTCAGCCTTCTCCTGGTACAGGATGACATTGATGGCATTACACGGCCGCAAAGCGGTGCTTTCGATATTGGCGCGCATGAATATCTTACCGGTATCGTGTACCCTGTATCGATGGCTGGTGCAGACACCAACACCCTGTTGCCCAAAGATTCTATTGTATTGAACGGATCAGGTTCCTACAATCCCACCGGAGGCGTATTAACATACAAATGGTCGCAGGTAACAGGACCTTCTGCCGCTCTTTTTGTAAACGATACCATGGCACAACCGCTGGTAAAAAATTTGGTACAGGGCAGCTACCAGTTAAAACTTGCCGTTACCAATGCGCAGGGGCACAGCAGTGAAGATATTTTGGTACTGGTGGTCAGTCCTGTTCCGGTATTTCCCCCCGTAGCCAATGCGGGGGGAACCAATAATATCACCCTGCCCGTAAACAGTACAGCGCTCAGCGCGGCTGCTTCTACCAATAGTGCGGGCGGTGTTTTACGTTATGCATGGACTAAAATTGCCGGACCAGCTGCTTTCAGTATTTCGGGAGATACCACTGTTACACCTTTTATCAGCAGTCTTACAGAAGGCAGTTACCAAATCAAACTTACCGTTACCAACAGCAATGGCCTCTCTGCCAGCGATACGGCTATCGTAACCGTGCAACCGGCACCGGTGCCGGTTGCCAATGCAGGGGCAGATAAACACCTTGTTTTACCGGTGAATACGGTTTCGCTGGATGGCAGCGCTTCTGCCTCCGCCGGTGCCGGTGCGCTCAGTTATGTATGGACGAAAGTTTCAGGTCCTGCTTCCTTTAGTATTACCGGGGACAGTACTGCAACGCCGGCATTGGGTAACTTAGCAGAAGGCGTATACCAGCTGAAACTAACGGTTACCAACAGCGCAGGAAATACAGGTAGTGATTTTGTGAATATTACTGTTGCCGCAGCGCCGGTCGCCATTGCCAATGCGGGTGCAGATATCAATATTGTATTGCCTACCAGTTCAGCAATGCTGAATGGAACAGCCTCTTACAGCACGGCCGGTGGGGCATTAATCTACGAATGGTCGATGATAGCTGGTGCTTCCAATGCTTCTTTGGGCGGCGCTTCTACGGCTACGCCGTCTTTGAGTAACCTTGAAGCTGGTGTGTACCAGGTAAGATTGAAAGTAACCGATCAGCAGGGCCTTACCGCAGCAGATACCGTAACAGTAACGGTAGGTGCTCAGCCGGTATACCCGCCTGTCAGCAATGCGGGCACCGATATCGCTGTCAGGCTTCCCGCCAATAGTGTTATCCTTAATGGAGATCAGTCTTTTAACCCGGCGGGCGGGAGTTTAACCTATGCATGGTCACTCATTTCCGGTCCGGCATCTTTTGTCATTACAGGCGCCGGCAGCGCTACGCCCACTGTCAGCAACCTGGTGGAAGGCGCATACGTGTTAAGACTGCTGGTCACCAACCAGCAGGGGATATCCAGCCAGGATGAGGTAACCGTCACCGTTAGTCCGGCCCCCCCTGTACCACCGGTTGCCAATGCAGGAGCAGATATTAGCATTACCCTCCCTGTAAACGCGGTTAATCTTGACGGCAGTGGCTCTTTCAATGCAGCTGGCGGAGCGTTAACCTATGCATGGCAGCAGGTCTCAGGCCCTTCTTCATTCAACCTCTCCGGACAGGCCACAGCAAACGCCGCTGTAAATAATCTAACCCAGGGTGTTTACCAGGTAAAACTGATTGTTACCAATGCACAGGGACTTTCGGCAGAAGACATCGTGAGTATAACAGTAGCTCCTGCTGCACTACCGGTGGCAGTGGCAGGTGAAGCCGCTGCGCTTGTACTTCCTGCCAATACGGTAACATTGAACGGTACCGGCTCTTATGATCCGGCCGGGGGCAGCCTTGCTTATAACTGGGCAAAAGTAGATGGTCCCGCCGCATTCACGCTTACCGGCAATGCCACCGCAACACCTACACTGAGTAACTTAAACGCGGGGGTATATAAAGTTCAGTTAACGGTTATCAATGCCAGAGGAAAATCAGCTCCCGATATGGTAACAATAACGGTTAGTCTGCCGGCATTGCCAGTGGCGGCAGCGGGCAACGATACCACTATCAATTTTCCTGGAGGTAATGCCTTGCTGAACGGAACAACCTCTTCCGGTGCAGGGGGTGCCACTATTTCAAATTATCACTGGCAGCAGATTTCCGGTCCTACCACTGCGATAATAGCCAATAGCGAAGCAGCCAAAACAAGTGCCGCCAATCTTGAGCCGGGCGTTTATGTTTTTCAGCTAAGCATCACCGATAATTTCGGTCAAAAAGCAAGCGCCAGTGTAAAAATAACCGTGCAGAAAACAGTGGCCTACCTGAGAAGCATCAGTGTGTATCCCAATCCCTGCGTAAATGTACTGCATGTACGGGCAGCTTCAGACAGCACCGGCTCACTGTTGATGCGTATCACCAGCCTTACCGGAACGGTTTTGCGGCAGCAAACGTATCAGAAAAATCAATTGATTTTTGATGAGGCAATCAGCGTAGCTGGCTTGCCTGCAGGCATGTACCTGCTGGAAATTATCATTAAGGGCAATGCACCGCTGTTGTCTAAATTTGTGAAGCTGTAGGGTAGAGTAAGGTGTAAGGCAGCTTACGCCACACCCGACCTGCGCCTTTTACCTTCTACCTTATTATATTCACCAGAGTTTTTTATTATTGCAGTCATTTCTTTACCTAAAAGCTTTGACAATGGCACTAAAAGACGCATTAATAGCCGAAATAAAACATGAGGCTGCCGCTACCCGCCGCATATTGCAGGCTGTACCGGAAGATAAATTTGACTGGAAGCCGCATGAAAAGTCTATGACCGCAGGAAGACTGGCTGCGCATATTGCTGAAATACCGGTATGGGTTAACCGAAGCCTGGAAGCCGTCGAATTTGATTTTGCCACGGCTTCCACACAGCGCCATACTTACCCCGGTACGTCCGCTTTACTGGAAGTTTTTGAACAGCGGCTGGCAGCTGCGCTGGCCGCCCTGGAAAATGCTTCAGATGATGCGCTGAACGAAAAATACATTGTTAGAAGAGGTTCGCAGGTAATGTTTGAATTACCGCGGAAAGTTATGATACGCAATTTTGCACTTAACCACCAGCTTCATCACCGGGGGCAATTGTCTGTCTACCTGCGCCTGCTGGAGATACCCGTGCCGGGCATGTATGGGCCCAGTGCAGACGGGATTTAGAAGAAAGTTTTAAGTAGTAAGTAATAAATTTTAAGGTGTAAGGTGTAAGGTGTAAGGCCGTTTTGCCCTGCACCCTACGCCTTCTACCTTATTAATTAATATCTTTTCCTTCCTGCAATAATTTAATCAGGCGTTCCAGGTTGGATTTGTTATTGGAGTCTGTGGCCTGCGCCAGTGCTTTCTGTGCAAACTCGAGCGCCTTTTTATAATTGCCGGTGCCAGAATAAGCCCTGGCCATGCCGGTATTGGTAGTAAATGTATTGGGGTTTTTGTCGTAGTTCATTTTAAAAACATCAAAGGCTTCTTTTGTTTTCTTCTGCGCCAGCAGCGATCTACCGTAGCCATGTATCTCCTGCATGGAAGCCAGCGGCAGCGATTTTTTCATAATGGCATCGGCTTCTGCAGCGCGGTTCAGTTTGGTGAGTATTTGTGCTTTCGTGCTCCAGCCCTGGAAGCTTTGTGCACCACCAAAGGAGGGGCCGGTAGCAGAATCCGTCCAGAGAAGCGCTTCTTCCAGGTTAACGTTTTTTTGCAGGCACCACTGTGCCGCCTGGTCCCAGGGCTCCCAGTTGAAACCTGTCTGGCCACGCAATTGTCTTCTGAACGAAGCTACCTGCTCATTAATATAATCTACTTCCACTTTAAAAGGAATCACCAGTTTCTCCCAGGCCAGTGCAATGGTAGTGCTGTTATCTGTTTCATTCAGGAATTCGTATTTCAACCATTC
>JANPGT010000289.1:0-3619 GCA_031424135.1 Chitinophagaceae bacterium | reverse complement strand
TCGGCCGAGTTCAGCGTTTGGTTGGCACTGGTAGTGATCTTTATCTGCGAGATATCATTGGCAGAGCGGATATTCACTTTGGTGCCCGGAAAATGCAGGCTGTCGTTCACAAAGGCATCACCCACGGTAAGCGCCATTACCAGTGAATCCATATTGCCCCTGCTCTGCAGGTTGGTATTGCTGAATACAATGTTTTTATACCCAAACTGCGGCACATCTGCATCCAGGTTAAACAGGTTTTCTTTGCTGTTGATGCGCCCGCTGATGTTACTGTTATTAAAGCCTTTCAGGTTTTTATCAATCAAATCCAGGTAATCATCAATCTTTTTGGTGGTGATGACAAAACTAAAATTCTCGTTGGTGATCTTTTTGGTGGAAGGCTTGATATAGCTGGGATAATAGCGGTTCAAAAAAATCTGGAAAGCTGCCGGCAATTCCCGGATGGAATACTCCCCCGCCAGCGCCGCATCAAACTCATTGCTTTCTACTACGATGCTCTTGCTGTTACCGGTTCTTTTAGAATCAATGGTGAGCGAGTCAAAAGAAATGCGCAGGCCATTTTTAAAAACCGCCGCATCATAGATCTTGGCCGTACCCAGGAAGTCGTCAATATTATCGCCGGTAAAATCAAAACGCAGGTTACCGTTAAAATCTATATCGTCTTTGTACAATTTCAATCTTTTCAGGTTGGCCTTGTCTACGCTGGCAAAGAAATTAAAGCGTGGATCAGTCTTGCTGAAATCTACCAGGCCATTCAGGCTCAGCCCCAGGTTGTCATCGTTTGTATGCAGTTCGCCATTAAAGAGGCGGCGGCTCAGCGTACCATTTACTTTAATGTTTTTATAGGCGTAATCGTTGAAATCAAGGTTGCTGACCGTACCATCCAGTTTGGCCTGTATGTCTTTCAGTTTAAAACTGCTGCCCTCTATACCTACATTGAACGCAATATTGCCCAGCTTATCGTAATCCACAAAACTGCCCAGCTTAAAACCGCCCGAAGATATTTTCCCCTTGTAGGTTGGTTTGCCTTCATCCGGAAATTTCATGTTTACATCGGCCACTACGGTGCCCAGCCCGGTTTCTATGGTGCCGGTGGTGACAAAGTCTTTGATAAAACCGGTGAAATTGCCCCTGAAGCGGATGTACTGCAGCCTGTCAAGCCGCGGCTCATCAATGGTCTTTAGTTTGGGTACAATGGTTACCATATCTGCGTAGGTGGTACGGAAATCGTTCGATTTAAAATCAATAAAAGTTTTGTCAATATCGGGCAGGCCTTTCAGTGAGATATCGCCATTGAGGGTGCTGCTGTTGCCGGCTTTAATCAGTACACCCTTGCCTTTCAGGTCGGCCACGCTGCCATGCAATGCGCCGGTTACAAAAATTTCTTTGTGCCAGTCTTTCAGTGCCGGTGCAAAATGAGCAATATCATCGCTGTGGATGATTGCATTTTTGAAGTTGCCCTGCATGCGCACTTTCTCAATGAAATCGCCCATATCATCAAAATTGTTGTACCGCATCACAAAGTAATTGGTAAGCCGGCTTTTATTGGTGCGTATGTCCAGGCTGTTAAATTCCATGGCGCGGGGCTGCCATTTCATATTGGCTTTGAAGGCTTTTACTTCAAAGCCGCTGCGCTCTTTGGTGGTAAGCGTAACGGCGGCGCTGATGGTATCTTTTACAAACACCAGGTTATTGAAGCTGGCGTTGATATTAGTGAACTGCAGGTGCTGCGCATCGAAATAATAATAATCGGCCCGTTTTGATTTTTTCTGGTCTTTAAAAGCCCCGTCTTTAATGGTAACACTGGTAGCCATTATTTGCCAGCCGCCGGGGTTCCAGTAAAGTTCAGTATCGGTGGAGTCGCGCACCGTGGAAGGCGGCCGGTATTTGCGCTGGCCGGGGTAATTATAAATGGAGAAAATAGGCTCTACGATAGCGATGCTGTTGATATTGATGAGCTTTTTATTAACATCCACCTCCCTGGCATCCAGGGTCAGTGAACCCAGTGAGAGGCCCATGTCTTCTCCCCGCCAGCCATCAGCTTTCAGCAGGTGGATATTTTTGAATTCCGCTTTCTGTAACTGGAACTGGATGCTCTTCTTTTTGGCGGTGTCTTTCGAGCCGCCAAAATAATCTGCCAGGAACTGGTAGTTCCAGATAGAATCTGTGCGGTGCAGGCGGATGGTAGCATCTTCCAGGCCAATGTATTGCAGTACGGCCGTATCACGCAGAAAAAACCAGTCGTTGATATTTACCCGCAGCTTACCGGCATAGAGCAGGGTATCGCGGTTCTTGTCCTCCACGTACACACCTTCCATCTGCAGTTTGCTGAAAAAACTAAAATTAACGTGTTTTACCGATACCCGGGTGCCCAGCCCCTTGGACAGTCTTTTAGACGCCTGGCCCACCAGGAAATCCTGTACCGGGCTGGTCTGCACCAGCAGGAAGGCAATCAGCAGCAGGCCCAGCAAAATGGCCATGCTCCGGAAAAAATGTTTGGGGGTAAGCACCGCCACTGCCAGCAGTACAAAGGCGATGGTTGTCCACATCCGGAACCCCGGCCACAGGAAGAGCGCAGCCAGCCACAGAGCCGTGAGGCCGCTTAGCGTATACAGCTTTATTTTTTGGGGTTTTTCCAGCGGGTGGCTTATTTGAAATGTTTGGGTAAAAATACACTAATCAAGGGCAAGGTGCAAATTCAGTACCAAGGGTTGGGTAGAAGGGTTTTAGGGGGGAAATTTAGGAAGGCCTTGGCTATAGCTGTTGGCTTTAAGCTACTAGCTGTTAGCCGGGGGACAGTCTGAAAAAGGGTGGGTCTCCCTTTCTCCCGGCCTGTCCCGCACTTGTTGCTGGGGCGGCTCATCTTAACACAAAAAACACTAACAGGGTTTAACACAAAAAACACTAACAGGGTGGGTCGCCCTTTCTTCGGGGCGGCTCACCCTCTACACGAAAAGCGCTGCCAGGGTGCGCCGCCTTGTTACCTGAGTTACCAGCTCACTGAAACTTAAAGGCGACCCACCCGTTTCGAAATAAATTTTTGCGGTAGTAGAATAGAATTTGTAAATACCGGCAAATTAAATATTTTCAGACAAGCAAGACCGGCGTTTGAAAATTGGGTGGAATTATTTGTACTTGCTTCAAAATTCGATATCAATAAAGACTTATCAGGCAATTAACGGCAATCGTAAACAATATTTCAGGTAACCTTTCAGACTGATAAAAAAATATGAGAGAAGTAATGAATAAATTACTGCTGCTACTTCTCTACTCCTGTTGTACTTATTATGCAACATCCCAAAACCTGCCCCGCATAATTATATTGTCAACCGGCGGTACCATTGCCGGGCAGCAACCCAATACAGATAAGGCGGGTTACCTGCCGGGCAAAATTCCTATAGCGGATTTGCTGAAAAACATTCCTTCTATAACGCAAAAAGCCATTGTGCAGGGAGAGCAGATTGCATCCATCGGCAGTTTTGATATGACCGTTGATATCTGGATAAAACTGGCCAGGCGCATCAACGAGATATTTGCAAGAAATGAAGCAGATGGCATTGTAATCACCCATGGTACCGATACCCAGGAAGAAACGGCTTATTTCCTCAACCTGACGGTG